>DASZZA010000910.1:0-2709 GCA_035545135.1 Lacipirellulaceae bacterium
GCCAACTCGTGTTATTGCGTTGCGCGTTCTGTCGCCTGTGCCTCGCAAGGCAATCCTCGAAAAGCTGCAAGGTGTGAAGCGCGTTGTAGTGCTCGAACAAAATCACAGCGGACAATTGCTTAAACACCTGCTGGCGACCAAGTCCGTGCCCGTTTCAGCCGAGGGTATTTCAAGGCCGGGTCCGCTGCCTTTTCGCCCAAATGAAATTGTGCGCCAACTCGCATAGAGCCGACGATGAATGATTTAAGCCCCGAAGTTGATAGATCCTGCGCTCTCAGAGCAAAGGATTTCAGTTCCGGCGCACACCCTATCTGGTGCCCTGGCTGTGGCGATTTTGGAGTACTGGCGGCGCTCGAACGCGGCTTAGCAGCACTCGGCCGACCCCCAAGTGAAGTCGTTTTGGTTTCCGGAATCGGCTGCTCGTCCCGCCTACCTGGCTATATGAGCTGCTACGGCTTTCACGGTGTGCATGGGCGCGCACTCGCCGCCGCAACGGGTCTCAAGCTCGCACGTCCAGACCTCGAAGTAATTACGGTGGGGGGCGATGGTGACGGCTTCTCGATAGGAGGCAATCATTTCATTCACGCCTGCCGGCGAAATATCGACATGCTGTATCTCGTCATGGACAATCGCGTTTATGGGATGACAAAGGGCCAGCCGTCGCCGACCAGCGAGCCTGATTGGGATAGTGATTTGATCCCGGGGGGCACCAAGCTGCGGCCTTTCAATCCCGTTGCTACCGCCATTGTCGCCGGGGCCACATTTGTGGCTCGTGGTTTTTCAGGGGATCCGCAGGGTCTGGCTGACCTCATTGTCGCGGGCATTCGGTGGCCAGGTTTTGCTTTTATTGAAGTATTGTCACCCTGCGTGACATTCCGCGCCGAGGAGTTCGAATGGAAGGCAAAGGTCCGGCAGCAAGGCGTCTTGGCTCCATCGGACCGGGCGGCCGCGATAGGCACGTCACTTGAAGACGACGGATTCGATTTAGGCATTTTGTTTCGCGACAACGAACCAGTCGCTGACGTATCCGCAACTCCGAAGACAACGCTCGACGCTTTAGAACAGCTGTTCCTGATGCCGCGTATTACTGCAGAACGCCGCGCATGAATGGTGCTGTTCGCTGTCAGGCCCCGCGCAGCTGATGGTCTAACGCGGGGCCTGCTTTTGCATGGCAGGACTAGTCAAAAGGCTTTTGCCTCACCGATCGCGAGGCGGTCCTCCACCGACCTGACCCCCGGAGCCGACCAAGCAGCGTTTTCGACTGCGTAGCGTTCATCCCAGTTGTCGACTGTGCCTTCCAGGAGAACCGCGTCATTTCCTTTGACGGTGACCCGGATTGACTTGGATTCGATTTCGGCGTGCCGCTTCAGCGCGTCCTCGATCTTTCGCTTGACGTCGGCCGATTTAACGGTCGGCGCGATCACGATATTATTGACAATGCCACGAACGCCCGAGAGTTTGCGAACCGCCTCCTCGGCCGTTTTCTTCTGGTAGTACCAGTTCACCTTGCCCGACAAGGTTACCCACCCGTCACGGACTAGAATTGTGACGGCGTCCTTTGGCACCAGGCTATCCCAAGCAAGAATATCCACTGCACGCTTCGCAATCTCGTCGTCAGATGTTTTTTTGTCCGAGTCATACCGCACCTCAATATCATCAGCGATCGCCCGGACGCCGCTGACACGTCGAACGGCGTCGATCGCCACCTGCTTTTCCGCATAGCTTTTTACATGTCCGGAAAGTGTGACCGTTCCCTTGTCAACGGTTGCACCGATGTGTTCGGCGTTGACGCTCGGTTCGTATTCCAGTTCGTCGAGTACATCGTGACGCAAAGTGATGTCGTTCATGATGGTATCTCCCTGTAACTGCCAGACGGCAATGTCGGCCCGTTCATAAAATCGCATCCTTGAAGCGGCTCATTGATCTGGGTCAATCCGGAGCGGACACGAGTGCTTAGTGTTCTGCAGCAGCAATGAAAGCTCGGGAGACAATCATGAAACGTATTGCGCCGAACCATGGCGATTGGGTCGTCGTGTGTGATGGTCGCAAAGCTCTTATTTTAGAGAACTATGGCGACGAGACGTATCCCAACCTTCGTGCGAAAGAGCAGTACCAGCACGCTGATGTTCCTACGCATCTCCAGGGCTCATCTCGTCCTGGAAGGTCGTATCAATCGATAGGGCGCCGTCGCAGTGCCGTTGGGCAAACCGATTTGCACGACGAGAGCGAGCGCTCCTTTTTACGTGCTCTTGCAAAGCGGGTGGATCACGCATTGCAAGACAAGGAAATTTCTAAAATGACAATTGTCGCTCCGCCTCGTGCATTGGGAATGCTTCGAGATGTCTATACGCCGGCCATTCGTTCTGCCCTCCTGCAGGAAATCGCAAAGGACGCGGTCAAGATGCCTCTATCGACGATTGAGAGAATGGTATTTTGCACCGGCAACTAACGGCAGGCGCGCCTGTGTCGCTTGGATAACTAAATCGGAGTGAGCAGTGCTTCCTAAAGCGCGCCGGTAAGCCTAAGCAGCCGGCGAAAAGTTGCCGACTCGCGACATCATCCTTGCGAGCGAGTTAGCCGAGAGGGATAAGCCGCTTATAGATATGATCATTGACGGCGCGCACACCATGGACGCTCTCCGCTGCTACACGGATCGCCTTTTTCTCCTCATCGGAAGAAGCCGTGCCCCAGAGATCGACGACGCCGTCG
>DASZZA010000911.1:0-3972 GCA_035545135.1 Lacipirellulaceae bacterium
GATCAAAACGTCGCCTTTGTTGGCTTTGACTCTGAGTTGCTCGGAAAAAATAGAATCGTACCCAATGTCGTTGGCGAGGCACGTCAGAACCGCCGGGTTTGCGCTGAGCGCTTCCACGCGGAGCCCAATGCCGGCCGTGCGCCCGGCGCCAAATAAGAAATCATTTGCCAAGTGAATTGCGTTCCCGGCACTTCCGCCGTTGCCACATAGATAGACAGCGTGCCCATCGTTCCATGCCGACCGCAGCGCGGCACCGAGAGCCGCTATTTTCGGCGACGGTCCTTTGGCAAGAGCATCCGAAAGCTTTTGGATGTATGTCGCGATGTGGTCTTTCATTGCCGCAACATCGGACATGAAGTCTCCTGAGGCATCCTACTTCGGCAGTTTCAGGCGAGCGGCGCGCAAAGCGGCTTCCGCTTGTGAACAGCCATCGGTGCTGTTACCTACGCCAAGTTCGACCTGCTTTGAAAGGCTTGGCACAGGCACGCGATGACAATCCCCTCGATTTGCCGGCACCCGCTTGGCCGTTAGAATTGCCCTACCCGCCACTCAGAATCAACCGCCTACTTTGTACCGAAAGACAATAAAGACTGGACTGATTGGTATGGCGACCGTTGAAATCGCATGGGTTACGCTCGCTGGGGCCCTCACCGCAGCAATCGCCATGAGTTCCTTGCTGGCACTGATGCTACGTCCTTTACTTTCCCGATATGCCTTAGCGCGCCCAAACGCTAGATCGTCACATTCAGCGCCGACCCCACAAGGCGGAGGCATCGCTGTTATCATCGCGACGACGGTCGTGCTGGCTGGCACGGCGGTGCTGGTTCCCTCTTCTTTTCATAATCCGACTGAACTGATTGTCTTGTTCGCATGCGCCACTGCGCTTGCCGTGCTCGGCGCAACCGACGATATCCATCCCCTCGAAACGCTGCCTCGGCTCGCGGTGCAAAGCATCGCGGTTCTTTTTGCGCTCGCCTACTTGCCGCCTGAGGTGCACATCCTCCGCGAGCTCCCTTGGTGGCTCGATCGCGCTTTGCTTGTTTTTGCGGTCCTGTGGTTCGTTAATTTGGTGAACTTCATGGACGGTGTTGATTGGATGACCGTCGTCGAGGTCGTGCCGGTCACGGCCGCTCTTGCGTTGTTTGGTTTCATAGGCGCGCTGCCGAGTGACGCCACACTTGTCGCAGCTGCGCTTTGCGGCGCGGTACTCGGCTTCGCGCCATTCAATCGCCCAGTCGCGCGGCTATTTCTCGGCGACGTCGGGAGTCTGCCGATCGGCTTGCTGGTCGGCTGGCTGCTTGTATTGTTGGCAAATGAGCACCTCGCGGCAGCTTTGCTCTTACCCCTCTATTACGTTGCAGACGCGACGATCACGTTGTTGCGTCGGCTGCTGACGGGAGAGCGCGTGCTGCAAGCACACCGCAGTCACTTCTATCAACGCGCCTTGGACGGCGGCGTTGGTGTATCTCAAATCGTCGGTCGAGTATTTCTCGTGAACATCGCGCTTGTCGGACTTGCAGCCTTCACGATTCTAAATGTAACGCCCGCGGTCCAAGCGCTGTCCATCATTGTGGGGAGCATTCTGGTTGCCGGTCTTCTGTTGACTTTCAGCCGCATAAAAAAGGCGTGACGCAGAGCAAATAAGCGGCTGGGCCGCCTGCGCCTTACCGTTAGTGCATCAAGGCAGATTCTTTCGTCAGAACTTGGCGCAGCTTCTGTTCCGCCCTCTCGCCCAGGTACCGTGCACCCGCAACGGTCAAATGTCCTCTGTCTTGGTAGAGCCAAAGTCCATCTCTTTTCATTGGACAATCCGGATCACACAAATAGTCGGTTGGAAAAAGAAGCGAGACGGTTTGGGGATGCCGGCGCTGGAATGCGCGCAGCATGTCGTTGAATGCATCGGTAGCAGCATGCATGTCGGCGCTGGAGATGGGTGAGCACATCGCTACCGGACGCCAAATAGGACCGGGCTGCAATCGAAACGGTTCAAGTCCACAATTGTTGAACGGCTGCGCACCTACGATTAGGAAATGCCGATTTACGGCGCTAAATTCTGCTACAGTTCGCTCCAGTGCGGAATCGAATACATCCAACACCTCACGTTCTGTTTTCGTCGGCAGGATATCGCCCGTGTCGTCAGCAATCGCATCCGCGCCATACCCCAACCACGACTCGTTAATAACCAGGAGACCGGGGTTGTTTCGAACAATCTCAAACGCCTTTTCTTTTTCCGTGCGGCAACGCGGAATAATAGATCCGAAAGCGACGCTCTCTATTCCGGAGAGCATCAGGCAGCCGCCATAGGTATGCGCGATGCCTTTTTCGCGAAGATCCACCAGCAACGGCTGAAACGCGGCGACCAGATGTTGAGCGTAGGAATCGCCTATCAATACCATGCCGGTTTTTCCGTCACGGTCGCCAAACACACACGTCGTTCCATCCGCCACGCACGGCGCATAGCCGAAGCTCTGGAGCTCTCCTATCTCGCGCTGGCGCTCCCCGACACGCCAAGCCCATCCACCTTGCATTGTCGCGAATAGCGCCGGGACAAATACCAACGCAGCGACAAAGGCGCATCGCGCCAGTAAGACAGAAAAACTGCCAATTGTGATCGGCTTGGCCCGGCGCCTAAACGGCGTTTCGACGAAAAGATACATAAGCGCCGCAACGACAATTGACGCCGCCAGCAAGGCGCTCTTTGCCAGAAGACCGGTGGTTGTACCGAAAATCCAGTCCGCAAATACGAGCATTGGCCAGTGGCACAGATAAAGCGAGTATGAAATCAGCCCAAGGCCAACTGCAAGCCGGTTGTTCAGTATCGACACCAAGCGATTGTCCGAACCGGCATAGATAACGGCCGCAGCGCCGATGCAAGGAAGAAGAGCGTTCACACCCGGGAAACTTGTCGTCGGCCCAAACATGATTGCCGCAAATAGGATCGCAGCCACGCCAGCGCTAAGTGCAAGATCGTCAATAATCGCGTAGCGCAATCTCCATTGCTCCAGCCACAAGCACAACGCACCGATCCCGAGCTCGAAAATACGAAATGGCATGAGATAAAACGCGGCATTGGGATCGAGCTTTAGCCAAATCTGGCTCGCCGCAAGCGATATGACGCTGGCAATTAATATGACGATTGGTATTACCCGGCGCCGTCCAGCCCGAGCGACCACCGATAACCCGACCGACCACACAAGATAGAACTGTTCCTCGACCGACAGCGACCAGGTGTGAAGCAACGGAGAGCTATGAAGGCTCGCGTTGAAGTATTCGTTGGACGACCGCCAAAAAAAGACGTTCGAAACCGACGCGAGGATCGTCACAGAATCGCGTGCTTGGCTGCGAAACAAATCCGGTGGGAACAAAAGGCACGCCAGCGCAAACGTGACGGCCACGACCAGCATCAAGGCCGGAAAGAGACGACGAATTCGGCGCGTATAGAAGGCGACAAGCGAGAACTCGTTGGCGTCTAGCTCGCGCACGATGTTGCGCGTGATCAAGTATCCGGAAATGACGAAGAAAACGTCGACGCCAACATAGCCTCCGGAGAAGGGCGTAATCTTCAGGTGATAAAAGATGACGCACAAGATTGAGAGTGCTCGCAGACCGTCAATTTCCGGTCGGTAGGTGTTACCGACTCCACGAAGCAATGGCATGGACTTGACCTAAATCGCTTGCACGCGGCCGCTGGTTTAGTTCAGCGTCCATACGTTCCTCGACGAGCCTCTCGTGTGCAGGTTAATCCCAACGCCGATGCAATTGAATATTCACTACGAGCCAAGCATGAGGCAATGCTTTTAACTCGCCTTAATTTAATGGCACGATCCTATGCCTCGTCGAAGGTATTCGATTTTTCAGCACCGCCCCACCTGCCACGCCTACGCCCACGACATAGACCCAGCCCTGCACAAAATCGAACAAGTGCGAATTGACCAGGGAGCCGAGGATATTCTGTACAACGACGAGCAAGCC
>DASZZA010000912.1:0-2239 GCA_035545135.1 Lacipirellulaceae bacterium
AAGTGATGAGGCAACGAATCAATTGTGTCGCAACGCGTGGTCTGGCAGCGATTCGAACGGCGTGAGATTCATCGTGCACGATCCAGATGAGGAGGCGGAATTGTGCCTGGTCGGCGTGACGAAGCGAGGCGAGCCGCTCCGCGTAAATCGCGCGGTTTTCGATGCCGACGTTGTGTTGCCGATCGGCTGCGCGCGGCTCAACGGGTGCGGGGCCTTCGAGAGCTTGTTTCCACGGTTCTCGGACGCTGCGGCGATCCAGCGGTATCGTATGCCGACCAGCATCGAGTCGGACTCTGAGCATGAGAACTGGCTGAGCGAAACCGATGAAGCCGGGTGGCTCATCGGTGTGCCTATGGTCGTGGACGTGGTGCCCGGCGTGGGTGGGAGTGTGGCCAGCGTGTTGGCGGGGGAGCCAAAAGCGGTTCGGCGTGAGAGCCTGAAGCTTCTGAAGGAACGGTGGTCGCTTGAGAGTCCGCGACCGGTGAGCCTGATGATCGCCACGGTTACTGGCGGTGTGGAATCGCAGAATTGGACGAGCGTCGGCAGAGCCTTGGCAACGGCCGAACGTTTGGTGAGCGCGGGTGGGGCCGTGGCCATTTGCACCAATTTGAGCGAGCGGCCCGGCCATTCGCTAGGGCGGCTTACCGGAAATCCCGATTTGGAGGCGGCGGAGCGCAAGATCTGGCGCGATCACGACGCGGATAGCTGGCCCGCCTGGCAGCTCGCGCGGGCATTGCAACGCGGGCCGGTTTATTTTCTAAGCCAGTTGGATGCGGAGACAGTGGAAGACTTAGGGCTCGCGCCGGTTTACGATATCGACGAATTGGTGCGCCTGGCAGCTCGCCACGAGAGTTTTGTGGTGGTCGAAGATTCGCAAAACGCGGTCGTGAAACTAGCGGAACGAGGCGATGAGTTCTAGCGTGAAAAGCTCGTTCGACGACCAATATCAAGCACTGCAATCGGGGCGAGCGATTGTCGAATTGGCGGACTGGTCGAGTATATCGGTAACGGGTGCCGATCGGCAGGCGTTCTTGCACAACTTTTGCACGAACGACGTAAAGCGGCTTGTGCCCGGGACGAACTGCGAAGCGTTCTGCACCAGCGTCAAGGGCAAGATTGTCGGGCATGGATGGATTCTGTGTCGCGACGACGAGCTGGTGTTCTTTGGGCCACCCGGTCAAGGTTCGAGGCTGGTGGAGCATTTGGACCGGTACGTTATTCGCGAGGATGTGAAGCTGTGCGACATGACTGGCGCACGGTCGTACATGCTCGTTGCAGGAGGGGTGCCGACCGAAGCTTGTCGCCAACCGATTCCGCTGTCGATCATCGCGCGCGACGACACGAATATTTGCGAATTGCAGGTACACGAGATGGAATCGGCGGTGCGAGCGCTTGTGGACAGTGGCTTTGTTGCGGCGGCGCCGGAAGTTTTTTTGGCTGCGCGAATTGAAGCGGGTTTTCCACTCTTTGGAGCTGATTTTGACGATAGAAATTTGCCGCAAGAGGTTGGTCGGGACAAGCAGGCGATCAGCTTTACGAAGGGGTGCTATCTGGGGCAAGAAACGGTGGCACGCATCGATGCGCTCGGGCACGTGAACCAGAAGATTGTCGGAGTCCGGTTCTTTGGAAGCGCCGTTCCGGATGCTGGTACCGAGATGGTCCTGCACAATGCAAAAGTCGGCGAAGTGAAGTCGGCCACCTTTTCTCCAAAGTTAGAGGCACCGCTGGCGCTCGGGATGGTGCGGCGTGACGCAAACGCGGTAGGAACAAAGCTCCAATCGTCGTTCGGAGAATGCGAGGTAATTGAATTGCCGATTGTATTCGAGCCGCGAGCTTAGCGGCCGACGTTGGGTCGGGCGGCGATTTGAAATTCATCCTGCGTACGTAGCCACCCTTGGAGGCGAGCCAAAACATCCGCGTCTGGCGGAACCTGGCCGACGGTCTCGAAGCGACAGTTGTCGAGAGCGGATTTGAGTTCCGACAAATGTCGGGTCATTTGCGCAAGAAAGGCGGATTGTTCTGCATAGGTTAAGTCCTGCCGCACGAGTTGAGTTTCGCGCGGAGTTCGCACACGTTGCAAAGATGCTAACCGGCCGCGCATGGCTTTGAGGAGCAGGCCTTCGCTATATGCGCGGCGCAACTCGCCAGCGGCGTTGAACTGGTAGACGACGTCGTCGCCGAAGAAGACGCTCAGAGCGCCGTCGCGCCGGAAGCCGGCGACAACTCGCCGCAGAGTGGG
>DASZZA010000913.1:0-7926 GCA_035545135.1 Lacipirellulaceae bacterium
ATCTGCGGACGATTCCTCCCAAATGCTATAACCTGCCTTTCTTTCGGGAGTCGGCCGCCAATTCTGGAATCCTGTTAGCGAATATCAGCGTGCATTAGCGGTTCATCAAACATCACGCAACCACATCCAGCACCGGCTGCCCCGTCCCATCCTTGGTAACATAAAACGGCCGCCGCTCTACGTCGAACGCCGTCTTCGGGCTAATTCCCATCAGGTGCATGATCGTCGCGTGCATGTCCGTCACGCTCACCGGATTTTTCGTAACCAGGCACGGTCGTTCCGCCGCCGTCTCGCCGTACAGAAATCCCCGCTTTACACCGCCGCCGAACATCAGCACCGATGCCGATCCCGTGAAATGTCGATGCAACCCATAGTGAATCGGCTTCTCCAGGAAATCGGTCTTGGCCCGTGATTGGTCCTTCGCCGTGCTGCCGGGCACGCCTTCAATCAGCATGTCGCGGCTGAATTCGCTGGCGACCACCACCAGCGTGCGATCCAACAACCCGCGCTCCTCCAGGTCGAGAATGAGTTGCGCCACCGGTCGATCGACCTCGGCGTGCATTTGTGTTGTCGTCGCATGTCCATTCTCATGCGTATCCCAATGCCCAAACGGAATGTATTCCGTCGTTACTTCTACGTACCGCGCGCCCGATTCGATCAATCGCCGCGCGAGCAGGCAACCTCGGCCGAAACGGCTGTCGCCGTACTGTTGTAATACCTTCTTGTTTTCAAGCGATAAATCGAACGCTCGCTTGTCCTTCGAGCTCAACAGCCGATGGGCCGCTTCGAACGAGCGCAACATCGACTCCTGTTGATAGTCGCTCGCAAACCGACTCTCCGGACTCTGGGCCACAAGCTTCTTGAACAGCCGATAACGATTCTCAAAGCGGCCCGCATTCATTCCGGCCGGCGGCCTCACCGCCATCGACGCATCGTCGGGAAACGGCAGATTGAACGGCCCATACTCCGAGCCGAAAAAGCCACCCGTCGTAAACGATTTGAGCTCCTCCGATTCGCCGTTGCCCTCCAATCGCTGCCCGATATTGATAAACGCCGGCATCACCGGATTGATCGGCCCCAGCACTCGCGCCAGCCACGCCCCAATATGCGGCGCGGCAACCGTTTGCGGCGGAACGTAGCCCGTATGCCAATGATATTGATGTCGCGAATGCAGAATGTGGCCCAGGTCGGGCAGCACGTGCGAACGAATGAGCGTCGCCCGGTCCATCACGCTCGCGATGTGCTCGAGACCCTGGCAAATCTTGATGTTGTCTACCGCCGTGTCAATCGCCGGAAACGTACTCATCACCTTTCCAACCGGCAGTCCGATCTCAAACGGCTGATACCGCTTCGGGTCGAACGTTTCCGGTGCCGCCATCCCGCCCGCCATCCACAACAGAATGCAAGCGTCCGCTTTGGCAACCGGGTGTTCGATCGGTGCGCCCGTTTGATCGGCGCGAAGCAACTTCGGTTCGCCGGCCATGAGTGCTGCAGCGCTCGCCGCCGCCATCGCCCGCAGAAACTCGCGCCGCGTCGCCGCCTGGTCCGAAGCCTGGTTTTGAAGCCGTTTCATCGTGTGGTCCATGTTCGTATCCTCAACGAATAATTTGATATTCCGGCAGCATCAGTACTCCCCACAGCAAATCCTCGACGCCTTGCTGCCTCTGCGGTGCGGCCAGCAACTCCATCGCCGTCGACCGCTCATCCGATGTCGGCCGCCGCGACAGGGCAAACCGGTACAGCCAGTCGATAATTGCCCCTTTGTCTTGGCTGTCAAACCGCTTCAGCACATTTTCGGCCCCGCGGTTCAGCGTTTCCGCCAGGATCGGGCTGTTCGACAAATCGAGCGCCTCCAACGTCGTCACCACCGCCGGCCGATCGGTCACCACTTGCTCGCGGCTCGGTCGACCGAGCGATCGCATCAACAGGTCGCTCGACTCCAACGATGCCCGATACGTCTTGTGCGACGACCTCTCGTCGGCAGTCAAAAACGCCGCCACTTTCTTGTGCGGCTTCGTCGGACCCGTGTCGGTGATTTCCCAAAGTGAATCGATGAATTGCTCGGCCGTCATCCGTTTCGGAAGCGGACCCATGTATACGAACGTCGCATTGCTCGGCTGCGCATCCAGCGCGACCGACTGCGACTGATAAGCCTGCGAATTCACAATCAGCCGCAACGTGCTCTTCAAATCATAATGGTGATCCGCCAAATCCACGGCCAGATAATCCAGCAGGTCGGCGTCCCACGGTTTTGTCTGCATTGCATCCACCGGATGCACGATGCCGTGCCCCATGAGCCGGTGCCACAGCCGGTTGACGATCGTGCGCGTAAACCGCCCGTTTTGCGGATCGGTCATCAGCTGCGCCAAGCGCTCGAGCCGCTTCTCGCGCGGCGCCTTGGGATCGATCTGCCCCAATTCCGGAAATATCCAGGCCGCTTCCGCCGTCTTGCCGATCGGCTTGTCGCACCGATACATCTCCAGCGGCCCCTTTGCACACACCGCCGCCAGACCGTACGTCTGCTTCAGCGTCCAACGATCGATGAAGCTGTCGTGGCACGATGCACACTTCATATTGATGCCCAAAAACACTTGCGACACGTTTTGGGCAAATTGCAACTCCGGCTTCTGACTGGCGCTCACATTGCCACGCCACTCAATCCCTTTGATGAACCCTTCCGATTCCTTCGTCGGCGCAATGAGTTCCCGCACGAACTCGTCGTACGGCATGTCGTCAACCAATGCGCGATACAGCCAGCGGCTGATCGACTCACGGCCACCGTCGATATAGCCGGTACCCGTGTAATCGTTCCGCAAAAGGTCGTTCCAAAACGACAGCCAGTGTTCGGCGTACCCATATTTGTCGGCAAGAAGCTCATCGACGACTTGCCGCCGCTTGGCCGGATCTTTGCTGGTGACAAACACCTGCAGCGTATCCGGCGACGGCAACAACCCAATTAGATCGAGATACACACGTCGTAAAAACGCCGCATCGTCCAGCGGCGCGGGTCGCTGCACTTTGTGCTGCTGCAGGTAGCCGTCCAGGATGCGGTCGATCGGATTGCTTCTGCCGTCAACAACGGGCGGCAGCGCTGGTCTCCGCGGACGCAATGGCGGTTCGTAGTCATGAACGTCGAACGTGAAGCCGGACTCCCACGTCATTCCGCCGTCGATCCAATCGCGAAGCGATTGAATCTCCCCAGCAGATAGCGGCGGCTTTCCCTTAGGCATCCGCTCGTCGGCATCGTCTGACGTGACGAGATCAATGAGCTCCGAATCGGCCGATTTACCCGGCTCCACCGCTCCAGCTTGCAGAATCGACTCGCGCGTATTGATCGAGAAGTCGCCCTTGTGCCGCCGACCGCCGTGGCATTCCACGCAATGCGACTGCAGAATCGGCACAATGGTGTGGGCGAAATCGACCTTTGCGGGTACCCCAGCCCTCGCTGACTGATTACCCGCCCCGGCTAGAAATATAATGATTGCACCAACGGTACAATTCGCGCGATAATAGGAACCTGAAAGCATTTCCTGCCCTGGGCTGTCACGCCCCATTATAAATTTCTCCGGAGGCCCCGGACAACCGACCAGCCCTGCAAGATCACCCAAACTCCGTCGATTTTTCGCGAAACTTTCCACCGTGACGCGTGTTCGTATCGCCATCGTGTTCGCTTGCGCATGGTCGCTGCTCAGTGCACAAGCTGCACATGCAGTAACACGTCCGCCGGTTTCGTACGACCGCGACATCCGGCCGATCCTTTCCGATAAGTGCTATCGGTGCCACGGTCCGGACGCTGAATCGCGCCAGGCCAAATTGCGGCTCGATACGCACGAAGGTCTGACGGCAAAAGTTGTCGTCGTTGGCAAGCCGGACAAGAGCGAGCTCATCCGGCGGATCTTCAGCACCGACGACGATGAGCGAATGCCGCCCCCCGATTCGAAGCTGTCGCTGAGCCCCGGCCAAAAAGATCTGTTGCGGCGCTGGATTGCCGAAGGCGCAACATTCGCCGAGCATTGGTCGTTCCTGCCACTGCCCGACAATGTCGCGCTTCCCACCGTGCACGACGAATCCTGGCCCCGCGGACAAATCGATCAGTTCGTCCTGGCTCAACTCGAAGCAGAAAAACTCCGGCCAGCACCCGCGGCCGATCGGCTCCGGCTGCTGCGACGCGTCACGCTCGACTTGACCGGCCTGCCGCCAACCGCCGACGAATGCCGCGAGTTCGAATCTGCAAATGCGCAAGCTTTCGAGCAAACCTACCAGCGCACCGTCGACCGCCTGTTGGCCAGTCCCGCATTCGGCGAGCAAATGGCCGTCGCCTGGCTCGATGCGGCCCGCTATGCCGACTCTTACGGCTATCAATCCGATCAGCTCAATTCGCAATGGCCTTATCGCGATTGGGTCGTAGCAGCTTTCAACCAGAACATGCCCTACGACCAGTTCCTGACTTGGCAACTGGCCGGCGACCTCCTCGACCAACCGTCGCGCGATCAAATCCTGGCTACCGCGTTCAACCGGCTGCACCGGCTCACCAACGAAGGTGGTTCGATCGCCGACGAATGGCTAGTCGAAAATGCCGCCGATCGCGCCGAAACGTTCGGAACGGCAATCCTTGGCCTCACCGTCGGATGCGCCCGTTGCCACGATCACAAATACGACCCGATCACGATGCGCGACTACTATTCGCTCACCGCCTTCTTCAACTCGATCGACGAGAACGGCTTGTACGACAATGCCGCGAAGACCCCGTCGCCTTCGCTGCTCTTGCCGACACCGCAACAACAAAAACAATTGACCGCCGCCCGCAACGCAATATCCCGTGCCGACACCGCCGTCCAAACCGCGATCAACGATGGTCAACCGCGCTTCGACGCCTGGCTCGCATCCGTTAGTCGCGACGCCCGGGGACTGTCCCCTTTTTCGGAGTCTTCGGAGAAAAAGGGGACTGTCCCCCTCTCGCCTAATCGCGACCTGGTCGCCTATTACTCCTTCGACGGCGACCTGAACCACATTCCCAACAAAGCCCCCGGCGCCACAGGCGAAGCCCACGCCCCCGGCCTGAAGACTGTCCCCGGCCATCGCGGCAAAGCCATTCGCTTCGATGGCGACAACGGCGCCGACATGCCCGGCATCTTCCAGGTCGATCGATGGGATAATTTCACGCTCGACTTCTGGATGCGCGACCAGGCACACAACACCCAGCCGGTTGTCGTGCTGCAGCGCACCTTCGGCACCGACACCGGCTACAACGGCTTCGACCTGATGCTACAGAGCGGCATCCTCTCAGCTCGCCTGTACCGCGTTTGGCCCGGCAACGCCATCGGCGTGCAATCAAAAACGCCCATCCCACCCAACCAGTGGCAGCACGTCGCAGTAACCTACGACGGCTCAAGCACCGCCGGCGGACTACATATCTTTTTAAATGGTCAGCGGCTCGACGCGAATATCGTCCGCAACCACCTGCAAAAAAAGGCCTCGCTCAAAACCTTCGGCGATGGCCACCTGACGCTCGGCCAGCGCTTTCGCGACCGCGGCTTCAAAGACGGCGAAATCGACGAGCTTCGCGTCTACAACCGCGCGCTAACGCCGTTGGAAATCGCTAACCTCCACGACGCCAAATCGCTCGCCGCCGCCCTGGCCGACCCCAAGTCGCACCGCGACCAGTTGGAAGCATACTACCTTTCTGCGGTTGATACGGACGCTCGCCACGCGACGCAAGAACTCCGCGAAGCTCGCCGGCAGTTCGTCGAAGCCGAGGAACCGATTCAAGAAATTCCCGTTATGAAGGAACTGCCCAAGCCGCGTCCAACATATATCCTCACCCGCGGCAGGTACGATGCACCGAAGACCCAAGCCAACCGCGTCACGCGCAATACATTTGCCAAGCTGCTGATTCCATTCCCCAAAGATGCCCCGCGCAACCGCTTGGGATTGGCTCAATGGCTCACCGACCCACATCATCCACTCACCGCTCGCGTATGCGTAAACCGGGTGTGGGCGAACTTTTTCGGCCGCGGACTGGTTACAACTCCCGAAAATTTCGGTCAGCAAGGCGCGCCGCCCACGCACCCGAAGCTGCTCGATTGGCTGGCGCGCGACTTCATTAATCACCACTGGGATATCAAACGCCTCTGCCGCACGATCGTTCTTTCGGCAACGTATCGACAAGACTCCCGCTGCTCCGCCGCACTGCGCGAGCGCGATCCCGAAAACCAATTGCTGGCCCGCGGACCCAGCCACCGTTTGTCGGCAGAGCAAATTCGCGATCTCGCACTCGCCGCCTCCGGCCTGCTCGAGCGCCGCATGGGTGGACCGCCCGTCTCCCCCTACCAGCCGGGCACCGATTTGTGGCGAGAAGCCAACTCCATGTCGCCCGCCTACCTGCAATCCACTGGCCGCGATTTGTATCGCCGCTCGATCTATTCGGTATGGAAACGAACGACTCCTCTTCCGAATATGGTGGCGTTCGACGCACCCTCGCGTGAGGTCTGCACTGTCTCCCGCAGCCGAACAAACACGCCTCTGCAAGCGCTGGTGCTTCTCAACGATGTGCAATTCGTCGAAGCCGCTCGCGCGCTGGCCGCCAGCGAGCTCAAGTCGCACCATGATTTGAACGCGCAAATCGACGAAGCGTTCCTGCGCCTCACCGGACGACATCCAGACACCACGGAACGCGACTTGCTCACCGACGTGTACAATGAGCAATTCGCCTTGTTCTCCGATAAATCTCAGCAGAACGCCGCCGCCTTTGCCAAGCTCGGCGACTCGCGACTCGATCCAAAACTAAATCCCGTTCAAGTCGCGGCGCTCGCCGTCACGTGCCAAGCGATTCTGAATCTCGACGCCACGATTTTCGAGCGCTAGGCTCTCTCTCCCTTTGGGAGAGGGCTGCGGTAAGGATGCTTGAAGCCATGATCGTTACCAGGTACTAGAAATTTTTAAGCAGAACCATCATGCAGAACAACGCATCACTCCCCCATTTGCAGCGAATCACACGCCGACATTTCTTCGGCAGCTCCGCCGCCGGCATTGGCAGCGTTGCACTTGGCGCGCTGTTGAGCGAGTCACTAACCGCGACTGCGAAGGCTGCGGCAACGAACGCCCGGAACGCATCTCCGCTGCAATTCCCACCGCGTGCAAAACGCGTCATCTACCTCTTTCAAGCTGGCGGCCCTGCGCAACAGGACCTCTTCGACTACAAGCCGCTGCTCAACAAAGAAAACGGTCAGCAACTGCCCGCTTACGTCCGCGGCGGCCAGCGGCTCACCGGCATGTCCGCCCAACAGGCGTCGATCCCGCTCGCCGGGTCGATCTTCAAATTCGCTCAATACGGCCAGTCCGGCGCATGGCTCAGCGATATCCTGCCCCACCACCGACAAATCGTCGACGATGTCTGCTTCGTCAAATCCATGTTCACCGAGGCCATCAACCACGATCCGGCGATTACCTTCTTCCAAACCGGCTCCCAGAATGCCGGCCGGCCCTCGATGGGCTCCTGGCTCTCCTACGGCTTGGGCTCGATGAACGCCGATCTGCCGTCGTTCATCGTCCTCGTGTCGGCCGGTCAGGTCGGCCAGCCACTCTACGCGCGCTTGTGGGGCAGCGGCTTTCTCGATTCGCGGTACCAAGGCGTACAACTACGTCCCGGCAAAGACCCGGTGCTGTATCTCAGCAACCCCGACGGCATCTGCCGCTCCGGACGCGGCGCCATGCTCGAAAAACTGAACACGCTCAATCGCCATCAGTTTGAGAAAGAACTCGATCCCGAAATCGAATCGCGAATCGCCCAATACGAGATGGCCTTCCGCATGCAGACCAGCGTACCCGCCGTCACCGACCTCTCCGACGAACCCGCCTCGACATTCGAAATGTACGGCCCCGATTGTCGCCAACCCGGCACCTTCGCCGCCAATTGCCTGCTGGCCC
>DASZZA010000914.1:0-6202 GCA_035545135.1 Lacipirellulaceae bacterium
ACGAGAAATTCAAGATCGATCCGCATGACGACTCAGTCGTGTGGACCGACGCGGAGTTGGATCGCCTCATCGATGACTACGCGGTCGCCGCCCGCGTCGCGTACGATGCCGGTTTTCGATTTGTCGATATTAAGGCCTGCCACGGGTACCTGCTGCACGAATTTCTGAGCGCTCGTCATCGGCCGGGACGCTATGGTGGCGATCTGGCCGGTCGAGCGCGTCTCCTGCTGACGATCGTTGATCGCGTTCTTGATGAGGTCCCGCAGCTCGCCGTCGGCGTGCGACTGAGCGTTTTCGATTCGGTTCCTTACGCGACTGCAGCGGGCCACTCGGACGCCGGCTACAAGGGTCGGCCGATGAACTATGATCAACTTTTGCCGTACGAATATGGATTCGGCGTCGCGGCCAACGATCCATTGACAATCGACTTGTCGGAGCCGCTTAAGCTGCTGCGGATGCTTGTCGCACACGGCGTGGCGACATTCAACCTCTCCTGCGGCAGTCCGTACTACAATCCGCACCTAATGCGCCCAGCCATCTTTCCGCCAATCGACGGATACCAACCGCCCGAAGATCCGCTCGTTGGCGTATATCGTCAGATCGATACCATGCGGCAATGCAAATTCGCATTGCCCGGTGTGCCATTTGTAGGCAGCGGCTACAGCTATCTGCAAGATTATCTGCCGCAAGTGGCACAGGCGGTCGTGCGCGACGGATGGACGGATTTCGTCGGACTTGGACGTATGGTCCTGGCGTACCCCGAATTGCCGGCCGACACACTGGCCGGCCGGCCTCTGGAACGGAAAAGAATTTGCCGCACGTTCAGCGATTGCACGACGGCGCCTCGCAGTGGCCTGATATCCGGCTGTTACCCGCTCGATCCATACTACAAGTCTCTGCCAGAACGCGACGAGCTAATCGCGATCAAGCAAAAATCGGGATGTTAAAAGTCTGAAATGACTTCTAATTCCGCTTCGACTCGAGCGGTGAGTACGGTGGGAATCGCCATCTTGCCGGCAGCCATGTAGGGGTGCCGTCGGTTTTTACACTCTCTCCGCCAAATTGGCCGCTTGTGGCCAACCCTTTGGCATGCTGTCTGCACCGCTTCTTTCGCTGAAGATAAGCGCGCTCGTCAATTAAGTCGGCGCGATTCGACGCGTCGGGGAGGAAAAAATGTTTAAGCGAATCATGTTGATATTGGCGTTCATGGCAGCATTTAGCGCCGTGGGCATCGGCTTCACCAGCAAAGCCGACGCACGCCGCGGCTATCGGTATTGGGGTCGTCCGTACCGAGCTTACTATGGCGCCTACTATGTGCCGCGGCCCTATTACTACGGTCCGTACGCGCCATATCGCTATCGGTCGTACTACTATGGTCCGCGGTATTACCGTCCGTACTACTATGGCTACTATCCGTACGGAAATTACTACTATCCGGGTTACTACTACGGACCCGGGGTCAGTGTCTCGTTCGGTTTCTAAGCGATTGAGGCGAACCGCGACGCGATCTGCGACCCGACGGCTTAGGGAACCTCGAGTCGCGGAATCGCGGCGCGTGCGATCAATTCGACGACGCTTTTTAGCGTGTGCGTTTTTGCAATTTTGCGCCGCAAAGATTGCAACTTCTTTTCCGATCGGAGTTTGGGCGTTCTCCCGGCAGTAGGTGGCATGACCGCTGCGTTTCTGTCTTGGCCGGAGAGGCAATCGCCCGCAGCATTTGCGGGCATCGTAATCAACCCCGTGGATCGGGCGCGATAGCGCCCGAGGAGAGTCAGATGATCAGGCGATCGATGTTAGCAGTTACGTTCCTGGCTGCGATGGGCGCGGCGAGCGTTGGTTTCAACAGCAAGGCGATGGCTTGGAATGATTGCAATAGTGGCATTGGCTACCCGTACCCGTATTCGACCTATGCCGCTTTCGGGCCAAGATTGGTTTATTACCCTACGTACCCGATTCGAACGTACCCGGCGTTTTATGCCAATTTCTATGGACACCACCGGCAGCACGACCACCATCACCATCATCATCACGATGGCGTAGCTATCGGGTTCCATTTCTAGGCCGAAGCCAGTTCACTTCAATACAAAGCCGCGGCTGGCAGAGGGGGACAGTCGCGGCTGTTTTTGTGCTTACACACGCGCGACAAGCTTATCGAATCGCGCTGCGGCAAGCAGCTTTCCTTCTTATCAATTCTGTGAATTACGCACATCGGCGCGGTCGTGACGGATGTAGCGGCCAATCGCAGGGATGCCGATCGTCACTTATAATTGAGCACGGTAATTTGGGACCAGCCGCGGGCCATTTATGCGCGTCCAACAACTCCTGGAGCATCACGGCATTGCCGTCAATCCGTTCGCGGAGGAGGATGCGCAGTCGGACCCAGTTTTCAAGGATCGCTGCCGCGACCTGACCTACCATCCGGCCTGGGACAAGGTCTTCGGCAACCCGTCCGATCCGGCCACTTCGATTGTTTTTGGTGAAAAGGGCGCCGGCAAAACGGCCATGCGGATGCAGATGGCCGGCCGAATCGCATTGCACAACGCCAGACCGCAAAACGGCCGGTTGTTCGTCATCGAGTACGACGATTTCAACCCCTTTCTCGATCACTTTGCCGATCGGCTCAGCGCTCGCAAGCAGCGTGACCCCGCCAAAGTTCTCGCCGAATGGAAGTTGTGGGACCATATGGACGCGATCCTGTCGCTGGGCGTTACCAGCCTTGTCGATCGCCTGCTCGGGGTGCCGCAACCTACCGGCCCCGATGCCAACCAAATCAATGCCGACCGCTTACGCTCGCTTGATCGCCATCAGAAACGTGATCTGCTTCTACTAATTGCCTGTTACGATAACTCGACTCGGGAGAACGTGACATCGCGGTGGGGTCGGCTGCGGCGCAAGTTGCGCTACCAAACATGGACCAGCTGGTGGGACCGGCTGGTCGGTATTGCCGTCGCAATGGCAGTCATCGCCACCCTGATTTACACGAAACAATGGGATTGGCTCACGTCACCGTGGCCGTACGCGATCGTTGTTCTCGGCTGGTTGCCCTGGCTCGCGCGGCTGTGGAAATGGCATTTCGTTGCCTGGCGCATTGCTCGCAATGTCCGCGCGCTAAAGCCGCACGTCGCGTCGGTCCGCCGATTGCTGATGCGATTCCCGAAGCGCGACATCGACGGCCAGCCGCTGCCAGAGACGCAGCGGACCGACGATCGCTTCGAGCTATTAGCAAAGCTGCAGGGGGTGCTCAAATCGCTGGGGTGCGAGGGGATCGTGGTACTCGTGGACCGTGTCGATGAGCCGCACCTGATTACCGGCTCAGTAGAGCGCATGCGGGCTCTCGTGTGGTCGATGCTCGACAACAAGTTTCTCAAACAACCTGGCATCGGACTCAAATTGATGCTGCCGCGCGAACTAGTCGATTACATGCAGCGCGAGGATCGCGATTTCTACCAGCGGGCCCGTCTCGACAAGCAAAACATGATTCCGTCGCTCGAATGGTCGGGCCAGGCTCTATACGATTTGGCCAACGCACGCATTCGAAGCTGCGGCGCCAATGGTCGTCAGCCGACTCTGCGTTCGCTGCTCGATGCGTCGATCACCGAGGAGCGGCTGATCGAGGCATTTCGATCCCTCCGAGTCCCTCGGCATCTCTTCAAATTCCTGTACCGCTTGCTGGTTGCCCACTGCAATGCACACACCGATGACAAGCCGTTGTGGCAAGTTCCGAAGGAAACCTTCGAGGCCACACTCGCCGTGTATAGTCGCGATCAGGACTCGATCGACCGGGGTTTGCAAGCGGGCTGAGTCCAAATCGCAACGTTTCGACAAGCCGGCGGGTTGCGGTCAGCTAGCATTTCGAATTGTCAGTCTTTGTCGTTCGGTCTCACGGCTTGGTCGCAGTTGACCTGCTGCAACCGATTTGACACACTTCGGCCCCGAATCACCGCTCCGGCCCAGGTAACGATTGGTGCACCAACTGAATCGCTCCTCGCCATCGAAGTGAGAAAAAGACAACCCTTGCCGCTGCGAACGTGGAGATTGGTTATGCTCGGCATTGCTCGACTTGGATTTGTGACGCTCCTTGGCTTCGCTCTATTTGCAGGTTGTAGTCATGGTAAACCGTCTGCCGAGGCAACTGGGACTAACGGCGGTAGCGCAGGCAGTCCGGACTTTTCCCACAATCCCATCGCGCAAGCAGCATCCGACTTTCTCGATGCGGTGTTGAAAGGCGATACGGATCGCGGCAAGGCTCGGTTGACACCCAAGGCCGTGCAGCAAATCGTCGCAAATGACAAGAAGTTTGACCCACCTGGCGTAGATAGCCCAAGTTTCCGCGTCGTGGGAATTGGCAAACCGGCCGAAGATCATGCGTTTGTGCAGTGTGAATTCAAATACAACGTGAAGAGCATGGTTCATACTGAAGAGATGTGCTGCGAGCTTAAGCTTGTGAATAATGAATGGCGAGTGTCCGGAATCGCCTATGGAACAACACCGGACAAGCCGTGGATTCTTTCAGATTTCGAAACGGGCAAGGACATTCCCATACCCCGAAATACGTCCACTGAACCAAGTGGGAGCCAGCCGGGATCGAGCGGCGATTCAACTCGACCTTCCCCGCCGCGAACTGCGCAGGAAGCACCCGCGACAACAATTCCAGGCGCGGAGCGGCGCTAGTCGCTCTCCGTATTCTGACATTCAATCGCGCGTGGTTCGCAGGCGGCTGGACAACAGTTTCATCTGAGTCCGGGGCTAGAATTTCTCTGATTGCGCCGCTGGAAGAATCGAAGCTGGCTTCCGGTTTGACCCACGTCAGTGAGCTTGGCCTCATCTCCTGGGTCTACTGGGGCACGCCGCATTGCGATGTCGCCATTTCGCAGTAATGCTAGTCGGTATAAGCACTTACGACGATCGCAAGCACTCGCTTGCGGCGATGTGTCGCACGACAAAGACGAATCCAATTGGTGGCAGGCTGGCACCTGCCCAGGCCATATTTCCCAAACAGAAAAGTTTCTTTTTTTCCTATCGTTTCAGCACCTTGCCGAAACCAACCCGATCGGTTTAGATATTGGGCATCCCAAGGACGCGACCTTGCTGGTCACGGACTTTAGGATGTTTGCGACGATCGGAGAATGCGTTGGATGCGACGTATGAAAGGCGCGTTCTCTACGCGGACCATGGACGAGCGGATGTGCGGCTGTTCGTGCTAGCACATTGCCTCTCCTAGTTGGTTCGTCAATCGCGCAACGGAAACCGGTTGATCGTTCCATTTCTGTCCATGTGTTCGGAGGTAATTTGATGAAGCGAAATGTGTTTCGGTTGTTGCTGGGAATGGCTGTGATGGCCATCGCCCTGGTTGGCCTGGAATCTCAAGCCAATGCCTGGGGAAGTCACGGCAGCTGTGGCAGTTGTGGCAGCAGTGGCGGCTGGCGAAGTCACGGCAGCTGTGGCAGCTTCGGCGGTCTGTTTAGGCATCGTGGCGGCAGCTGCGGCAGCTGTGGCTCGTGCGGCGGTTCGTCGTGCTGCCAGACTTCCTGCGGTTGCGAAGAGAAGTCGTGTGGCTGCGAACAGAAGTCGTGCGGATGTGAGAGCTCCTGTGAGAGCAGCTGTTGCAATAGCGGATGTGGACACCACCACCGCGGCTGTTGCAACAGCGGTTGCAATAGCTGCAGCAGCTGCAACGCCTGCAACTCCGGTTGCAGCAGTTGTGGCTGTGGCGAGGCGCACGATGGGGGAGCTGCCGCTCCAGCGCCGCCCAAGGAGAACCACGGGGATCACCATAAGAAGCAGAAGAGCGAAAAGGAAAAGAGCGCCTAGCGCAGCGCTCGTTATTGCCGCGTTGGCGTCTATCTCTGCAGCTTGCACCGCGAACTGGACAACAGCGTGGGAGTAACGGGCCGTACTCGGCCGGGCTTTTCAACGGAGAAGCCCGGCTGATTTTTTGCGCTCTTGCGCTCCCATTTCGGCGTTGTTCTTTGCTAAAGTGCCCGTCGCCGGACAGTTGTTTTTGAAACCTGCGCTTTGGAGTTCGGGGTACCTTCCACTGCCGCGGCGTTCGGCGGGAGCCCGCTAATATGCAGTTTTGTACCAATCTCGATAACTTTCGCGGTCCCCTCGATCTGCTGCTTTATCTTGTGCGCAAGGACGAGCTCGACATCGCAGAAATTGAATTGTCCGCCGTCACGGAACAGTATTTGGAATTCATTTC
>DASZZA010000915.1:0-2475 GCA_035545135.1 Lacipirellulaceae bacterium
CCGCCGTCGGCACCGGGCGGAAAATAATTTAACTTGACATTGCGCTTGCGCTAGAGTTGCGGACAATGTAGATTTTACCACTCTGGCGGGTTTCGCCAGTTGCGCAACGGGGGACGCTCATGCCGTGGGATGACGTGTGGACGGGCGATTGCCTGAAGTGCCTGAGCCAAATGCCGGCCGGGTCGGTGGACCTGGCGTTCGCCGACCCGCCGTTCAACATCGGCTACGAGTACGATCAGTATCACGATCGACAAGATGCCGATGAGTATGTGGCCTGGAGCCGATCCTGGATGGAGGAAGTTCACCGTGTGCTAAAGCCCACCGGAACGTTTTGGCTTTCCATCGGCGACGAATTCGCCGCCGAGTTGAAAGTTGCAGCCCAGCATCAGGTAGGATTCGCAGCCCGCAGTTGGGTCGTCTGGTACTACACGTTCGGTGTCAATTGCACACGCAAGTTCTCGCGGTCGCACGCTCACCTGTTCCATTTCGTGAAGGATGAAAACAACTTCACGTTTAACGCCGAGGACCCGCAAGTTCGCGTTCCCTCTGCCCGCGCACTTGTATATGCCGACAAGCGAGCCAATCCGACCGGCCGACTGCCAGACGACACTTGGGTCGTGCGTCCAGCCGCCGACGATTCGTGGGTGCTCCGGCCGCAGGATTTGACAGAAGGCTTTCAGCCCACCGACGACACCTGGTATTTCGCGCGCGTGGCCGGTACGTTCAAGGAACGTCAACGCTTCCACGGCTGCCAAATGCCGGAGCAATTGTTAGGCCGAATCGTCCGCGTCAGCAGCAATCCGGGCGATATCGTACTCGACCCATTCGCCGGCAGCGGCACAACGCTGGCCGTAGCGAAAAAACTAGGCCGGCGTTGGTTGGGCTGCGAATTGTCCGAAGATTACACCCGCGCTGCGACCGAGCGCCTGAATGCGATAGAAGCGGGTGAATCACTTGATGGACCCGCCGACCCTATCGCTAGTGCACCAAGTACTGTGAATGGCCGCAAGTTGGAAACGGGTGCCTTCGATCGTAGCCGCGATACTACTGATGGCGACGCCGACAAACTCGTATCGCAGCCGACGGCAGAAAGTTCAGCCTCACCTCGCGCGGCCGGTTCGTTGCGTGATCTGGTTCGCGATGCCATCGTCGAGTCGTTTTATTCTGCCCACGAAGGCTACTCAATCGACTGGCTGATTGCAGATCCGCGGTTGCAAGCCAACTTTCACGAGGCCTGCCGCGATAGGGGCCTGATCGGTAGTCCAGTCGACTGGAACCGCGAATTGCTGCGCATTCGCAAGACTGGGGAGTTCCCCAAACGCCGCCCCATCAATAAAGTGCATGTCGCCGACGAAAAGTTAGACTTGTACAGCTTTGCTGCAGAAATCGCCTGGCGTTTGGCCAACGATAAGTTCGCTGGCTCATCGCTCGACGAGATCTTCAGCGACCCGTCGAAGGCAACGTATTTCGATCGTCATGCACAGCACCTTGCACCGAAATTTCAGCCGGCTGAGTACCGCTGGGCTGCGCTTCGATTGCGTAAGGTGAGTCGGGAGCTTGTCGATGAAGTGAAACGCTACCACTTCGTTTTCCGAAACCGCGATTTCGCCCGCTACCATTCATGGCGGCGATTCAACCCGACGCGCCTTGCCAACGTCTCTGGCGTTTACCTGCTCCGCAACGAGGCAAAGCAGCCGCTTTACGTTGGTCGCACAATCGACCTTGGTCGTCGACTTGGGCAACACGCCGACTGCCGAATGGTGAGTAAAGCCGTCGAGCATCTGTCCGTCATTTGCGATGGCGATTTGCCGGCGGAAGACTATCAGGCGGCCTTCAAGGAGGATCTCGTTCGCCGATATCAACCGCGATGGAATGTCAATCTGGTCGGATTACAACACGCCAGTACGGCCGTGCGTTCTTAGCGCGAAACCGGCGCTGTGTACGCCGCATGCCGAATGGCCGCTACCGCAATCTGCCGATTCTCACGCTGCACAAGCTGCCCGCACGCGGCGGCAATGTCGGCTCCGAGCGAGTAGCGGATCGTCGTGATATAGCCGGCTTCGCGCAGAATGCCGGCGAAGACATCACGCTGCGGTCGTTCGGTCGTCCGCAGCTGCGGCATCGAATCGATCGGATTGTACGGAATCAAATTCACGTGAACATCGAGCCCGCTCATCCAAGCCGCCAGCTCGCGGGCGTCGTCCAGTGAATCGTTGACGCCGGCCAGCATCACGTATTCAACCATCAGCGTATTGTTTTGAATCTGATTGACCTTAGCAATCGCCTCGCGCAGTTCGTCGAGGCCGTATTTCGCCGCGAGCGGAATCAGCCGTTCGCGGACATCCGGCCGAACGCTGTGGAGGCTAAGCGCCAGATTCACCTCGGGAAATCGCCGCGCGCAGCGAACCATGGCATCCGGAATGCCCACGGTGGAAATAAGAATTCGGCCCGCTGTGTGATGGAACATATCGGGCG
>DASZZA010000916.1:0-4601 GCA_035545135.1 Lacipirellulaceae bacterium
TTGCTCGTCGGCCCGGCATCGGACGAGGACCGCGGCGATGACGACGATCCCGTGCCCGTGGCACACAGCGAGTTCTGGCACGTTTGCAGGGCCGCCTTGGCGTCCTCGAGCTGCCAGGTCAGCTCGTCGAGCCGCTGTTCGAGCTGAAAATTCTCTCGCTCCAGATCCTCATTCGCCCGGCGCAGTTGCTTCAACTGGCAACCGCCGGTCGAGCACACCAGGGCCACTGCGGCCAGTATCTGCCATCGGATCATGTGCAGCCTCGCGCAGAAATCGGATGTGGCGCGCACGTCCTGGAAGACGAGCGCTCGTCCCGTTCCTGGAAAGTTTAGTTGGTCGCGCCGACTCGGCACCGCAGACATGTCGCGGCAAAACGCACGCTGCCGCGCGACACATTCGCCCCGAGTATGCGCAAGGGGCGATCCATGTCCCGGGCTAGCAACGCACTTACCGATTCACATCCTTGTGTTCTTGATGGGATTGCAAAACTTACCAGAGCAACGACTTGATAGCGGGATGGGAGGCCGTTGCCCTGTTCTTCGATCATGCGAAACGCATTGGCGGGCGGCGTCTCACGGAGACGCGTTGATGCCGCGTTTCGACGGTCAACTACACCGCCGCCTGGGCGGGCGACATGTGCTCGATGACCCGGTCGATCAAGCCATACTCCTGAGCCTCTTCGGCCGACATGAAACGATCGCGATCTGTATCCTTCTCGATCTTGTCCAAGGGGTGGCCCGTGTGCTTTAGCAGGATCGCGTTAAGCTTGGCCTTCACCTTCTGAAACTCCTTGGCGTGAATCATGATCTCTTCGGCCGTGCCTTCCATGCCGGCCAGCGGCTGATGGATCATGATCCGGGCATTGGGAAGCGCGTTGCGCTTGCCGGCGGCGCCGGCCGTCAGCAGCACAGCCCCCATCGAGGCACATTGCCCAATGCAGTACGTTGCCACGTCGCAGGTGATGAATTGCATGGTGTCGTAAATAGCCATGCCGGCCGTGACGCTGCCGCCAGGCGAATTCAAGTACAAATGCACGTCGGCCTTGGCGTCCTCGGCCTGCAAGAATAGCAACTGGGCCACGATCGAGTTGGCGACCTCGTCGTTGATGGCCGATCCAAGGAAAATAATGCGGTCCTTGAGCAGCCGGCTATAGATGTCCATAGCCCGCTCTTCGCGGCCGCTTTTTTCAATCACGTAGGGAATCAGTGGCATCGGAAAAACTCGCTGGCTGTGATTTATTGTGCATTGTGATACGGGCGATTGCGGCCCTGGCGTCAATCGGCCTTGTCTTCGTCGCTGGTGTCGCCTGGCGGCTTCGTCAGAATCTCATCGACGACGCCGTACTCCTTGGCCTGCGCGGCGCTCATGTAGAAATCGCGGTCGGTATCCTTGGCGATGCGATCGATCGGTTGCGAGGTGTGATCGGCCAGGATCTTGTTCAAAACGTCGCGCGTCTTGAGAATCTCTTGTGCCTGGATCTCGATATCCGAGACCTGTCCGCCTACTTGCCCATAGGGCTGGTGAATCATGATCTTCGCGTGTGGCAATGCGTAGCGTTTTCCCTTAGCACCACCGGCCAAGAGCACCGCGCCCCCACTAGCGGCAAGGCCCACGCAGTAGGTAGCCACCGGACACGTCAAAATCTGCATCGTGTCGTAAATGGCAAGAGTGGCACTGACGCTGCCTCCCGGGGAATTGATGTAAAAATGAATTCCTTTGCGGCGGTTTTCGCTTTGCAGGTAGAGTAACTTCATCACCAATTCGTTGGCGTTGCCGTCGTGAATTTCGCCCTGCAACAGAATGATGCGGTTCTCCAGCAACAAGTCACCCAGCGTCAACTGCCGCTGACGTTGATAGTCGCGATAACTCGCCCTGGGCTCGAATTGTGAATGGCCTGAGCTGTAGTTCATGAATAATCCTTTTCGAGCACGATGACCATGAGCGAGGAATTGTAGGCGCGGACTGGCAAGTTGTCGCGTTGCCTTGCGGGACGCCGCTCGACCGCGTGCCCCGTGCGACGCTTCGGCCACCGTTTCGCCCTGCCAGGGCGCCAATACTACCGGGACACTGCCGCTAACCGAAAAACTTCCCTGATTTTGGTTCGAGATGATGCTGGCCCCTGACGACTTGCCAGGGCGACAGCGTCCTGACGGACTTCCTTGTCCCTAACGCTGACAAATACCGTACGCTACGCCGACTAAACTGTCCGCTACGCCGACATAAACCAGAACTCAGCCACGTTCCTGGGGCTGCTTCAACGATTCGGCACCGCCGCTGTGCTTGGCTTCGGGGATGTCTGCTTCCTCTTCCTCACCACCGACTGCCTGATCCAAGGCCTCGGCCTCGGTCCCCTCCATCTTAAAGGGCACGTCCTTGAACTTGGCGTGGGAGAGAATGAGGTCGATCGCCTTGCGCTCGATGATTTGATTGCGCAGGGCGTCCATCAGCCCACGCTTCTCCAACTGAGCCCGGGTGCGCCGCGCGCTGTCTCCGGTCTGCTGTGCGATCAACTCGATCTCCAGATCGTAGTCCTCGGGCAGGTCCTCGATCTTCTCGTCCTCGGCAATGCGCTCGAGAATGAAGTGCTCCTTGAGCGCCCGAGCCGTGGCAACGCTGCTGTTTTGTCGCAGTTCGTTTTCGTGGGCACGAATCTCGGAGTCACTGAATCCGCTGCGACGCAATTCGAGCACGCTCCGCTCCAACTCGCGCCGCGCCTGTCGACGCAACAATTCGGGGGGCAAATCCCAATTCGCCGCCACCGTCAAGGCCGCAAGAACTTGCTCGCGGGCCCGGCGTTGCTGCTCGTATTGCAAACGGCGTTCGAGCTGCTCCTTTACGGCGTCACGCAACTCGGCTTCGGATCCGAAGCCGCCCAGCTCCTCAAGTAGCGCTGGCGTAAGTTGCGGCAACTCCAGCTTCTTGACTTCCAGCACTTCGAAAACCGCTTTGATCGTTTTGCCGCGCAACGATTCGTTGGGGGCGTCGGCCGATAGCTTGGCTTCCCCTTCACGGGTTTCGCCGGCCTTGACTCCCCTCATCAGCTTGTCAAAACGCTCGACCTTGCCGTCGCGGAAGCTCAAGACCGGGCGAATGCGGATGGTCTCTTCCTTGGCACTGGAAATCTCTTTGCCGTCGGCGTCCTGGAACGCCAGGTTCACCGTAACGTAGTCGCCGGCCTGCGCGGCGCCGTCGAAGGGCACCAGCCGGCCACGCCGCGCCAGCAGATCCTTAAGCTGCTTCTCAACTTCGGCATCAGTGAATTCGTGCGTCGCCCGCTCGATCGACAGCCCCTGCCACTTCGGCAGATCGAATTCGGGGCGGACCTCGATATCGAACTCGAACGTCATCGGTCCTTCGTCGGGGATCGACACGGCCACGGGATCGAAATCGGGCTCGCTGATCGGCGACAGGCTGCCGTCCTCGGAGATCTGCGTCATGCTGTCCATGAGCAGCGACATCTTCACCTGGTCGCCGACGTCCTTGCGGAAGCGTGCTTCGACCAACTTCCGGGGAGCGCGCCCATGACGAAAGCCCGGCACCTCGGCCTTGCCCATCAGCTCCGAGTAAGAATTATCGAAGTAGCGGTCGATGTCCTCGCGCGGAACGGTGACCGTCACGTGGCGCTCGCACGCGCTTTTCTTGGCGACCTGCACGCCGAGATTCAGCTTTGGCGTCTCACCGGACACTTCCGCGCCGCCGGCTGCTTCCTCGCCCCGTACTTCATCCTCGCTCTCGGACATGACGCCTCGATTGTCAACAGGTGACTTGCTGGGCAACACTTGCTGGTCTGCGGCAAAATCGCCACCGGCGCGGCGAAGGCCACGCGGGACTCGTTCGTCGATCTTGCCCTCAAGAATGCTACTACGAGAGCGGGTGATGGGATTCGAACCCACGACAACGACGTTGGCAACGTCGTGCTCTACCAACTGAGCTACACCCGCGCGGACACACCCAAAAGCGCCCGTTGAGGCACGCGCCACTGGATCGTAATCCCCCTGGGACCAACGGATTATAGATTCGACTAGGTACCATGCAAGGGCAGTTGAACCTCGGTCGAACGACACGCTGGCAACGACTTGCAGTCGTATTCGTCATAATCGTCTAACGCCGGCTCGCGAAGGCTCCGCAGCGACGACAAGCCGCTCGTAAGTCCCACGCGCGCGTTACCCACGCCCTCGGCCCGCTGCACGTACTTCCGGCCCTTGCGAAACAACTGCAGGAAATAGTTGCGGTCGGGTTTTTGTCCATTTATAGTAAGGGTTTGCGACGCAAACATTGTGCGCGCAGCGACCCTTGCCCGATTGCCCTTGGCCAGCGGAGCGACACCTGGCATGCGACCGAAATTAGTTCTCGTTGCAGGTAAGGCGGATAAGGCCGAAATCCGCCTCAAGTTGCCCACTATCGTGGGCCGCACGCACGATGCTGGCTTGATGATCGCCCATAAGACCGTCAGCCGCCGGCACTGCGAACTATTCGAACGGCACGGCATGCTATTCGTCCGTGACACCGGCTCGCGGAATGGCACGCTGGTCGATAGCGCTCCGATCAAGAAGGAGGCGATGGTCAAGCCGGGGCATACATTGACCATCGGCCCCCTGACC
>DASZZA010000917.1:0-1597 GCA_035545135.1 Lacipirellulaceae bacterium
ATGGATCAGCGGCTTGTAGATGTAGTTTCGCATGAAGCTGCCGGAGACTGGTTCCGCCCAGCGGTCAACGGCATTTTTCCGCTCGTCCAGCTGTCGTAGCTCCGACTTCAGATTCCCCTCGTACGATGCGAGCTGGCGAGGGTATATCGTTGATGCGACGAAGTCGTATACCTTCTGGTCCTCGGCATTCGCTGCTTCGATTCGGGCGCGTACCTCGGGCGAATCGAGGTAACTCATGTCGCTTTTGTGGCGAGCGGCGTCGCGCGGTCGCCGTTTGTTGCTGATGCAGTTGAGCGAGCGATATTCGACTTGAAAGCTCGGTTCTTGCAGCCACTGGCGCAGCAGTAACAATGATTCATCAAATCGTTCCGTAAATCCGACGAAGCCGAACCGTGCGCTAATGAGGTCGATTGCCTTTTGGGAATTCGGTTCGCCGGCAATCATCTTGGTTTGCCAGTTATTGACCGAGTCGGATGCGATCCAACGATTGAAGGCTTCGAGCGTATGCCCGGGAGCGCGATTCAAAAAATGGGAGCGGAACCGGGACACCGGATCGCGCAAAATCGTAAAGAATTGGATATCCGGGCACTCGCGATGGAGATCGGCGTATGGCTTTACGTTGTGGCCGGCGATGCCGCGAAGATTGCGGTAGAGCCTGCGAACGCGACGCAAGTCGGCCGCATCGACATGGACACGATGGTCGTCATTGTCGAACCGTCGTTTTGAGAGCGGCAGCCGGATATCACAGTGACGTACGCCGAAGGAGCGCCGCAGAATGGCGTTCAGCGTTGTGCCAGCCGTCTTCTCGATGTGTACGAATGCGTACATCAGCGGTTTCCCCAATTGGCCGTGGTTGCGCGACGTTTTGAGTCCGGGGAATTTATCGCCTGTCCGGCGTAACGAGAACCCGAGAATTTATGCTAGCACTATTCCGCGACGTTGACCCATTGGCCGCTTTTCGCGCTTGCCAGCACCGCGTCGCAGACTTTCTGGGTTTCGAGGGCTTCGCGGAAGGTGGGCGAAGTGGGTTTGTTTTTGGCGACGCCTTCGAGGAAATCGGCCACTTGGTGGACGAACGTGTGTTCGTAGCCGATCTGCAGCCCCGGCACCCACCAATGGCTCATGTACGGCATATCGCTATCGGTAACATGGACGCTGCGCCAGCCGCGGACGATCGATTCGTCGCCGTGATCGAAGTAGCTCAGGCGGTGCAGGTCGTGCAGGTCCCAGGCGATTGAAGCGTTTTCTCCGTTGATTTCGAAGGTGTAAAGCGCCTTGTGCCCGCGGGCGTAGCGGGTCGATTCGAAGATGGCGAGCGAGCCGTTGGCGAAGCGGCAGAGGAAGGCGCAAGCGTCGTCGATGCCGACCGGCTCCACCTTACCCGATTCGACGTGCTTGCGTTCCTTGACGAACGTCTCGGTCATGGCGGTAACACTTTTGATCGGACCATTGAGCCAGATCGCCGTATCGATGCAGTGGGCCAGCAGGTCGCCAGTGACGCCGCTGCCGGCGGCTTTGGCGTCGATGCGCCACAGGCCGGCGCCGCCCTGCGGGAGATCGGCGGAGATCGTCCAATCCTGGAGGAAGTTGGCTCGGT
>DASZZA010000918.1:0-1714 GCA_035545135.1 Lacipirellulaceae bacterium
GACAATGACGGCGGCGGCGGATCGCGGAATTGTCCTCGCTCGGCCGGCTGTCTTTGACCTGGGTGTCGTCATGTCCGCAGAAAGGGCAACGCATGTGGGCCTGCTTCTCTGGTTAGGGATAGATCGGGAAGCGGCGGCAAAGATCGGCGACGCGGGAACGCACGCTTGCTTCGACGGCGGCATCACCGTCCTCGCCGTGTTTGGCAACAGCTTCAACCACTTCGACGATGAGCTTGCCGATTTCCTTGAACTCCGCAGGACCAAAGCCGCGTGTGGTGCCGGCTGGCGTGCCCAATCGGATACCGGACGTGATCGCCGGCTTTTCCGTATCGAAAGGAATCGCGTTCTTGTTGGTCGTGATGAAAGCGCGATCCAGCGCCTTTTCCGTGTGATTGCCTTTGGCGTTCTTGGGTCGCAGATCGACCAGCATCAAATGCGTATCGGTGACACCGGAAACGATGTCCAGGCCCTGCGCATGTAACGTCTCCGACAATGCCCTGGCATTGTCGACAACCGCCTTTGCATAGAGCTTGAAGTCGGGTTTCAAGGCTTCGCCGAATGCGACGGCTTTTGCCGCAATGACGTGCATCAGCGGCCCGCCCTGCAGACCCGGAAACACCGCGGAGTTGATCTTCTTCCCAAGAGCCTCGTCCTTCGAAAGGATCATGCCGCCACGCGGGCCGCGCAAAGTCTTGTGCGTGGTGGTCGTCACGACATGCGCGTGCTCGAGCGGATTGGGATGCACGCCACCCGCCACCAGACCGGCAAAGTGCGCCATGTCCACCATGAAGAACGCGCCGATAGAATCGGCAATCTCGCGGAAGCGTTTGAAGTCGATGATCCGTGAATAGGCCGAGCCGCCGGCGATAATGAGCTTTGGCTTGTGCTCCTTCGCGATTGCCGCGACTTCGTCCATATCGATGCGATGATCCTGGCGGCGCACCGTGTAGGAGACCGGCTTGAACCACTTGCCCGATTGGTTGACCGGCGAGCCGTGGGTAAGATGTCCACCGGCGGCGAGATCCAGTCCCATGAACGTGTCGCCTGGCTGCATCAGGGCGAAGAACACGGCCTGATTTGCCTGCGCACCGGAATGCGGCTGGACGTTCGCAAAATTGCAGTTGAAAAGGCGCTTCGCCCGATCAATCGCCAGATCTTCGGCGACGTCCACATACTCGCAACCGCCGTAATAACGGCGACCGGGGTATCCCTCGGCGTATTTGTTCGTCAGCACCGAGCCCTGCGCTTCCAACACGGCTTTGCTTACGATGTTCTCCGACGCGATGAGTTCGATCTTCTCGCGCTGACGACCAAGCTCTTCATCCACGGCCTTTGCAATCTCGGGATCGGACGCCGCGAGATTTCGGGAGAAAAAGCCGGAATTCTGCGGCTCCGCCGCATTTGTCGCCGCCACCATGTCAGCCTCGTAAAAACAGTGTCACTGATGCCACGCCTTGTGCGGATACGCAGCTATCGCGTGGCTACCCCTATCGCTTTACCAGATGTTGCGCCAGTGCCTGACGCGCCAGTTGGCGGTCTTGTGCCCATCCGGCTCGATTGGCTGTTATGCACAGCTTCGTTGTGCCATCTGGGTATAGAATCCTTTTATAAGGCCGTGGTGGGCAGTGACTGGTCTTTTGGAAACAGAAGAGGAAAATTGGCCGACGTCGTTCAGTGCTTGTTTGCTTAACTCGCATTCAACCACCAAGTCTGG
>DASZZA010000919.1:0-4689 GCA_035545135.1 Lacipirellulaceae bacterium
AGACGTTCGGGTTCGACCGCGCCGAGCGGCATGACTTCGATCAGCGTCAAATCCATGCCGCGTCCATGCGCCCATTCGATCAGGCGCGGAAACTCGTCGTCATTGACATTTTTGAGCGCAACCACGTTGATCTTGATTTTAAGGCCTGCGGCTTGCGCCGCGTCGATCCCCGCGAGCACGCGGTCCAGCGTACCCCAGCGCGTAATGGCGCGAAATGTTCCGGCGTCGAGCGTATCGAGCGAAACGTTGATGCGCTGAATGCCCGCCGCAACGAGATCGCTTGAATATTTTTCGAGCTGCGAGCCGTTAGTTGTCAAAGTCAATTCGTCGAGCACGCCCGAACGCAGATGCCGCGACAGCGAATTGATCAGCGACATGATGCCACGCCGAACAAGCGGCTCGCCGCCCGTGAGCCGGAGCTTGCGCACACCGCGCGCAACAAAAGCCGAGCACAGCCGGTCGAGTTCCTCCAACGTCAAAACGTCGGTCTTGGGTAGAAATGACATGTTTTCGGACATGCAATAGACGCAGCGGAAATCGCACCGGTCGGTGACCGAGACACGCAAATAAGAGACTTTCCGGCCAAAGGGATCGATCAATCCCGGCTTGGCCACAGCGCCGCCGAATTCAAAAGGTTGCACCTTGTCCATCGACCCTCGAAACACAGCGCTGGTCGCTTACTTAGACCCGTTAACACATCTTGCAGTAATTCGCCACCGCCGGGGGTTCAGGTCTGAGAACTGCTGGCGCCTTTGACGGCTTGCGATTGAGATCGGCTCGGCCCCCATGTGTCATTGAGGCCTTCTCTAGTGCCATGACCTAATCATCCTGCGCGCTCTCCAGGTCTTTCACTTTGAGCCCGTGTTGCATGAAAAAGCGGTATCGCGCGAAATTTTCTTCGTAGAAAACCTTGTCCTCCACTGGGCTGACTATCTCAAAGGCGTGGTGATAGACGTCGCCGGATGGCGATTTCCGTTCGAACGAAGCCATTTCGACAATAACGCCAAAAGACGGCGCACGCAGAATCTTCAATTTGCTGATCAACTTGGTTGCCGACCTGGCGGCCGCCCGCTGCAATGTCACCACGGCCAACGGTAAATCTCGCTGATCCGGAAATGAACATACGATCGAATACATGCGCGCAGCCGCGGGCGGCGACTTCGGATCGGCGGGATTGTAGCTGCCTCGTTTATTAAGACCCGACGCCGCCACCGTACTGGCAGTCCGCCACTTCACTTGGTGGCCGTTCTCGAGCTTAACCGTAAATTCGGTATCGGCGGGCGTCCAATGCTTGCCATCGTCCGCTCGCGCGAGAATTCCGCCGCCCGCCTCCCGGGGACGCCACAGAACGAAGCGCCAGTCTATGTAAATTGGGCAAATGCGAAGAGTCGACCCGAGACGATCATCTACCAGGCTGTGCCAAAACTCGCCCTCCCTGGCATTGTTGAATTTAATAAGCTCGGCCGACTGAGCTTGAAGCAGTTTGAGTCGCGGAATTTCTCCGTCGCCAAGACCAAGCCCACCTTGACTCGCATACTTCCGCACGAACCCGGGCAATTGCGTCTTAGCCATATGCTCTCCTATGCGGGTCCATTCAATCTCGGTTACGGCGCCGCACCGAAATCGGCACATAAATGCATAACACCCGCGGTTCAACCGCAAAATGACGCTTCGCGTTAGCTCGTTACGAGAAGGAAGAATAGCGATGCTTTGAAGGAACTGAAAGCCTAGGCTTCTAGACCGCAGTGCTCCAATCAGGTCGCGGAACTTGAAATCTCTCTTTGCCGCGACATCGTTCGCTGACTTTCAGCTTACCCGATCGATCGGTGGGCCAACGTCCAAAGGAGTTGAAGCGGGCGCCGATGCCGCATAGTATGTTCCACGGTAATTCCAGCATCGCCTAATTCAAACTCTGGGACCCGCATTCGAAATGCATGCGCTACTGAGAGCCATCGGAGTTATTGCTTTGATAGCGGGATTGGGCTTTATGGGACAAGGCTTCCGCTTTTTCTCCTATTCGTCCGACCGCTTCATGACTAGCGAGACCCAATGGATCTATTACGGCGTCGGCGTAGCCGTGGTTGGACTTTTGCTTATAATCTTCTCGCGCCCATCCGACGAACCTAGGATTTGAACGCGCGCTGCCACCGCTCCGCTATCACCAACGCGCAACAGAACGGGTACTTTGTCCGATGATGGACCGCGCTTCGGATCGCCGTTAGTTAACCTACGCGTCGAAAACGATCTGCGGCACCCTTCACCAATGTTCACCGATAATGGGAAGGCCGTTTGCCATTTGACTTTTAATCAAGGGCCCCCGTCGCCGCGCTTCAGTTGATTCCCTCCCCGTTCTAGGGAGGAAGTGTTACGCCACGCAACTGCCGAAGCCTTCGGCGATCTTCTTATCCGGTAGATTGCGGCCGATGAAGACGATGCGGCTTTCACGCTTTTCGTCCTTGTTCCAAGGTCGCTGGTGATCGCCGTCGAGGATCATGTGCACGCCTTGGAACACGAAGCGCTCGTCGTCGCCCTTGAACGCCAGGATACCTTTGCAGCGTAGGATATTCGGGCCTTCCTTCTGCACCAGATCCTGCACCCAGGGGAAAAATTTGTCCGGATCCAGCGGCTCATCGCTTTTCAAGGAGATCGATTGCATGTCCTCGTCGTGATAGTGCTTGAGGCCGCCGTGATGAGGCGCATGCTCGTTCTCGTGATGATGACCGTGCTCGTGGTCATGATCTTGATCCTCGCCATCGAGAAAAGCTGGCTCGATATCAAGGATGCGGTCGAGATCGAAGGCGTTGCGTTCCAATATCTCGTTCAGCGGAATCTTGGCGCGCTCAGTCCTGTGCAGCTTGGCATAGGGGTTGATACTCCTGACGCGGGCCTCGATGTCGCTTAGTTCCTCGGAGGAGACTAGATCGGTCTTGTTGATCAGGATCACGTCGGCAAACGCGATCTGGTTCTTGGCCTCCGGAGCGTCCTTGAGCCGGTCGTTCAGCCACTTGGCGTCGGCGACGGTGACCACGGCGTCAAGCTTGGTGCGCCGGCCCACATTCTCGTCCATGAAAAAGGTCTGAGCCACCGGAGCCGGATCGGCGAGCCCGGTGGTTTCGACGATGATAGCGTCGAACTTGCCCTTGCTGCGAATCAGCCCGTCAAGGATGCGGATGAGGTCGCCGCGCACCGTGCAGCAGATGCAGCCATTATTCATTTCGAACACTTCTTCATCGGCGCCCACCACGAGGTCATTATCAATGCCGATCTCGCCGAATTCGTTGACGATGACGGCGTACTTCTTGCCGTGTGGCTCCGAGAGAATGCGATTAAGCAATGTAGTCTTCCCGGCGCCCAAATACCCGGTCAGCACCGTGACGGGAATCTTGTCAGTCATTTCTACCTCCACTCGCCTGTTCTATTTGGGACTCCGATGGCCCTCGCATCACTGGATAAGCCTCTCCTTCGCACACAGGCGCTCCCCGCCGCATTTCCTGATCCGTCGATTTAGTCGCCCGTTTCATTCGACGGCGCTGCTTCAGCGTCGCGCGTGAGGAGCCCGGCAGCCAACAGCCCGGCAACGAAAATGTCGGGGCTGACCGTCGAAACGTGAACGCCTTGCTCGTACAGGCGATCCGCAACCGCCTCCATGTATGCCTGCTCGCTAAGCTTTTGTTCATTCCAACTCGCTGCATGCAGGTGGCGGATTATATCGAGCGCCGTGTCGGCCTCGATCAGAAGCCCTTGGTTCGTATGGTATCGCATGGCTGTTCTCTCCCGGGCCACAACTAGGTTCTCATTTCCAGTCTAGCTTGCGACCCACTGAAACTAATACAGCACCGAGATCCGGGGCGACGAAGGTCTTCCGGCAGGTTGATTGCGAGCAAGCCGCCACTACGGGGATCACCGACAATGGCAGCTCGCTTTGGTTATGGGTCGACCGGCGGAGCCGAACGTGGAATTAGGATGCATCGCCGCTGTCTCACGCGTTTGGCGAAGTCGGCACGGCGACAGCGACGCGGAAGATGGTTTGCGTCGCGTGCCGCGTCATCCGCTCCGCGTAGAGAACCGCTACCGTCAGTACGACCATGGCCATCGCCTGATGCAACAGCGCCAGCGGCAGCGGAACCAACAGCAACAGCGTGCTGATCCCGAGCACGGCCTGGAGTGTGACAGCGACAAACAGCGCGAGCGCGCCGGGTAACGCCGGTCCGGACCGTGCATGGCGAATGACATCCGCGACGTGCCACCCCGCCAATAACCAGATCGCATAGGCGAGCACGCGGTGATCGAACTGAACGGTCAGCGCATTCTCAAAGAAATTGCGCCACGGCGGCGACGCTGAGAATAGGTCGGTCGCGTGCGGCACTAGCGCGCCGTCAATCAACGGCCAAGTGTTGTAGATGTAGCCTGCTCGCAATCCGGCGACCAGCGCACCGAGATAGATTTGCCCTACCACCAGGACAAGAAGACCGACGGTAGAGGCGCGCAAGCGCGCAGGCATCGCAGCGGTCGGGCTGTCGCCGATCCGCAGCGCGGTCCACAGTATGGCAATGTAAATCACACAGGCGAGAACGAGATGCGTCGCGAGACGGTACTGCGAGACTTCCACCCGATGGACGAGGCCTGAGGCCACCATCCACCAGCCGACTGCACCCTGCAGTGCCCCAAGCCCGAATATCAGCCACAACC
>DASZZA010000920.1:0-2657 GCA_035545135.1 Lacipirellulaceae bacterium
TCGACCGTTTGTTGCGTGATGTCGCCGAGCGTCAATTCCAGCGAGCGACCATTGATAGTCATCGACCTTTGTCCAATAGATGCCATTTTGCCTGGCTTCCCAGGGTGCGCCACTGCGCGGCGATCGTGGGCTTTGGAGTGAAACACCTTCGATGATTCTGCCAATCGCGGCTTGTGAATTCGACAGCAACACCGAGGTTATTTTTGATCCGTCGCTTAGCGTCGACAAACGAGCGACAAAGGTGATGAGAGGCGTACGACAAACAACTTTTGATGCGTCTCGTTCCTCGTCGCTGGTTGTTCGTTCGTTCCTACGCAGTCTCGGGCGCTTCGCCCGTTTCCGCGTACTCTTCCGCCTCGGCGTACACTTCTTGAACTTCGCGCCGGTTACTAATGTAAAACACCAAACCCACCAGTGCTACCGCGATGTCGGTTAGCCGCCGGCCCAGGCTTACGAGAGTGCCGTCGCCCCGCATGCGCGCGGTGCCGCCGGGCATCGCTTTGTACAAGTTTTCGATAACAATTTCTGTCGTGCCAAGTCCGCTTGGCGTCACCGGCAATGAACCGGCCAAACCGGCGACGGGCACAATCACCAGGTGTTCGGTCCACGTAGGCGGGTTCATCGGCAGCCCGCGAGCCATGTAATAATACGACGTCGTGTAGCACAGTCCCACTCCAAGACTTACGCCGACCGCCACGGCCAGCATCGGAATCTGACCGCGATACACTTCGACCGCGTCGAGCAATCGCGCGAACGTTGCGCCCACTATCGGAACTTTTGCAATATGCGTGCGAACCCAATTGCCAGTCCACTTTCCGGCAAACAGCAACACGATACATCCAAGCCAAGCGGCCAGTGTGAAAATCAAGATCGACCGCGCCATGATCCTGAGCATCGAGGATTGCGACGCGAGTATTCCCGTTGCCCAAACGCCGATTGATGCCACCGTTAGCATCGTAAGCAAGCCGATCACGCGATCGGCCAGGATAGTCGCGACGGATTCTGTTCGCTGCTTGGGATGACCGTGCGCGAGAAAAATGGCCTTAAAGAAATCGCCACCAATCGACCCGGGCGACACGAAGTTCAACGCAAAGCCCAGCGCGCCGAGCCGCAACGTATCGACCAGCCGCATGTCGATCCCCAAGGCGCGGATCAACAAGTGCCACCGCAGAAAGCTGAGCGTTGCCATCGCAAACGTGAAAAGCAGCGCGACGCCGAGCATCGGCCAGCGGATCGTATGCCGCGAAAGTTGCGCGAACGCATCGCGACCGGTGAAGATAAGGTAAGCCAGGATGGCCGCTGCAATGGCGACTTTGACGACCGTCCAAACTGTCCGGGCCACGTGCGAGTGCATAGCGATCCGTTGCGGAGGCGTCGCCGACGCCCATTCGTGTAGTCATACCGTCTGGTAAATGAACACTCCGTCCGGCCGAAGGTCTCCGTCAATTTGCGCACGCGACAGAGGCCGTTGACACACACGGACGCTATTGATAGCTTTCAAATGGTCATCGTACGGGGGATTAGCTCAGTTGGGAGAGCGTCAGGCTGGCAGTCTGAAGGTCACCGGTTCGAGCCCGGTATCCTCCACTCCATTATGCTTCAGTAGAAGGCCCGAATCGATGGGGTAATTTGGTGTCCGCCCCGTGGCGCGTTGCCGCTAACTCCGGTCATCCGGCGCTTCAGATTTACACGTTTCAGCCATCAATTGCACGATTTTCACGGCATGACTTCGTATTCTTTGACGATGGCGGCCTGGGATCCGCGGTGGGGAACGGCGACGAATAATCGTGCGGTTCGAGGCACGAAGAGCGCGGTTCGAGCACCACTGGCCGTTGGAATTCTCGCAATGCAAGTGAAGTGATTGGTGTCTTCAAGCTGGTACACGAAAACAAAACCGTTACCTCCGCACACGTACAACCGACGCGTTGGCCGATCATAGAACAGGTCGTCGGTGTCACCCACAGTAGGGAAAGCGGCCACGCACTTGCCGGACTCCGTGTCGTATACCAACACTATGGCCGGCGACCGGCAGCCGACGTACAGCTGATGGCGGGTTTCGTCGAGCGCCATCGGAAAATTAGCGTGAGCTTCGTTTACGGGCCAGGTTGCGACCAGTTTCAGTTGTGTGCGATCGACCACCGCGATCTGTCGGGCACTGGGAACATTGACGAAAATACGGTGCCCTTTAGTTTCTAACTGAAACGATTCGGGGTGAGCGGGAAGCGCGACTTCGGCGATTTTTGTCATTCGCGCCGTGTCTACTACGCCGATGGCGCCGTCGCCGAATCCAACGTAAAGGCGTCGTTCGCTTGCATCGTATCGCACGTTATCTGCATCGGAGCGAAAGTCGAAGGCCTTCTTGGAATGGAACGATCTGGCGTCGAATAGACGGCATGTTCCGTCGCCGCCGTCGCACACCGCCAGGAGTTCCTCGTCGTTTACCAGCGCGACTCCCTGAGGTTCATGGAGGCCGCGGATGCTGCCGTCTACCCGGCCGGTCGACAGGTTGATGACTTCGACCGAGTTGTTGCCCAATGCGGCCACAAAGAGTCGGCGACAATCGTCATCGGCCGCCATGTGATCGATGCGACCCTCCACATTGCCGAGCGCGATAGTCCGCACCAATCGAAGCGGTTCCGCGGCATGATCATCGGCTG
>DASZZA010000921.1:0-3254 GCA_035545135.1 Lacipirellulaceae bacterium
GCCACGCCTTCGGGTGAAACGTGCACAGGTGCTGCATGGCTGTCGTCAGTCGCGAGCGTGAGATGTCGGGTTAAGTCCCTCGGGCGAGCGAAACCCTTGTCGCTAGTTGCCACCAGGGCATGACAGAGTTTTTTAATCGAGCTGTGACGTCAACTCGGTCGGCAGAGCGGATTTCAATTCAGGGTGGGATTCCACCATGCGCATAATGTCCAGGCGGTATTTTTGCCGCTTGCTCCCTCGACGGCGCTGGTCGCGCCAAGCGACGATCTTTCCTGCCAGCGTGTCGTGCAGCGATGCGACACGCATCAATATGCCGTGCACATCCGCCGCGATGCTGCGACTTGGGAATTCGCGATACATTTCATCCGTGCTGATTTGCATCGATACCTTGGACGAGCCCTTTAGATTTACCGACCATTCGAATCGCTTGGCTTGGAAACCAGCAGCAGCCAACTCGGACACCGCCTCGTCCACACGTTCGGCTTCGACAACGATGTCAACGTCCGCCGTCGCGAGCGGCTCTTCGGCCCAGTAGTTGACCGCCAATCCGCCGATCATGCACCAGGGAATCTCCAGCCGCTCCAGGATTTCCACTAGGCGGAGAACATCGCCGCCCCCGCCGGCAGTCTGCCAGTCGTAGAATTGACGTTCGGTCAAAGCATCGTCTCAACTCCCATTCTATTCGCTGCAACTCGCCTGCATGAAGCCGGATTTGCCGCGCGGACGCAACAAAACGGCCACCGGCGAGTCACGCGTCACCTAACTTCTCTACCGTTGATCGGCCCGGGTTTTACTTCGATTCGATCATCGACTTCGGAATTTGGAAATGTAGCGTCCCTATGCCGCCGAAGGCGGAGGCGGGGAGCTCCAGGCGGAGTGATTCGACCTTGGAGCGCGGCGGTTCGTAAATCAGGTAGTCGTCGGCATACAACTGCGGATAAAGACTTTTGGAACGCTCGTGGTCGACTACTTTAGTGCCGGGTACCAATTGCCGTAGTTCATACACGTAGTTCGCGTCGTCTTTCAACTCGGGCCGGTGTCGCGCGTCGCCAAAATTCGCGCTGCCCCAGCCGGCAAAGTCGATCGCTTTTCCGCTACCCACGAGCTCAACTTCCAAGTGAATCACCAGGTTATCGTCCTTCGAAGAACTTGTCGTTCCGCCGCGGGTTAAGTCAAGTCGCTCCGTTGTGGCCGAAACGATGCAGACCGCAACTTCGCCTTGTAGCGCCGCTGTTGTGGCTGCGTCGATCCAATTGGGCGAATCGCTTGATACCCACCGAAACGACTTTCGACAGGGAAACGGAATAACCTTCGGCATATTGCTCGGGATCGGGGGAAGATGAACGACCTCGTCGCTTGTATGCGTCGACACTCCTGATGGCCGCTCGACCGGTTGCGGAATGGCAATAGAGATTTGGGGCGCAACTTTATTATCATCCTCTACAGATTTGGTCGCCAATTTGTACGGCAGCGTACTCGTTGCGCCGGTAACATCATTTTTTGTTTCGTGCGTCGCGACATCCATTGGCTTGCGTTCGGCCTTTGTGTCACGATTTTCGTCACGCGATGTCGGTGGCGCCGGCTCCGAGTACCGGGCCGACCTGTCGGCAGACGACCGATCGACGATGGGTACCTCTCGCTGACTTTTCGGCGACGAGCGTGGATTTGTCGACGTCATACTCGGCGCGCTCAAAACGGTGCCGCTTTCCAACCTCGGTCGCGCTATCCGCGGACCGGGAGTCGGCAAGTACGGCCCAATCGCGGTCAGCACAATCACGGCCGAACAAAAAAGCGTGCCGACAAGAGCGCCGTTGAAATTTCGGCCGGACTTTTCCTCGGTCCGGAACTGGAAAACGGCCAAACCGATTCCGCCAAGACTCGTCAAAACGGCGACGACACGCACGAGCAAATAGGGCACCGAATACAGCGACAGTGCGACGCTCCCGACGAGCAACGACAACAGCCCACGGCTGATCGATTTTGCCGTCGACTCATTCGCCATTGCGCTCAATTTGTCCGGCGGTCGCTTCGCGGATGCCGCCGCGGCGCCGGTTGCCGGTGTGCTGGTCCATTTGGAAGCGGGGTCTGCCATCATTCCAATCCGCAATCATTCAAATCCGGTGACCACATCTTCATCGCTCGTATTGCCAAGGTCGGAGAACAACTTCGGGTCAATCGTATAAGTTAGATGATGCACGGAAAGGTCCGCGAACACGACGTTGAATCCGCTGGGGTGGGAGGAGCCCATCAGCCCGTTCCAAAGCGGCAGTCCGCCTATCGTGCAGCCGAGGGCTGGGTCGCGCTCCGGCGGCATATCGGTCCGCGAGACGGTGTCCATATCCCATCCGACGGAATACCCATGGTCGTCATCGCCGACGCCGTCGCCAAGCGTTTGCAAACATAGCCGCTTTTCGCCGACCATGAGTGTTTTCGACGTGCCGTCGAGGATTTTGGAAATGCGAACCACGTGGCTCGATCGTACCACGCCGGTGCCCAAGTTCAGCCCCGCATCGACCTGCTCAGGCCCATCCTGATTGCTTGCCGAGTAATCTATTAGAGCATTTCCCTGGGCCCAACCGCCCGCAGCCACCTGCGGTCGGCGGCGACTCGGGCAAAAGTATAAGCTAACGGGCGTCGACTCAATCGTTTTGAGGTCGTTGCAGTGGTACAACGCATCTTCCTCAATAAACGGAAGGATCTGAAACGCCCAACCGCCCGTTTGATCGCTGCCAACGCACGGCGAACCACTGCTGTTCATGTTCGGATAATGTCGATATGTACCGCCAAAGGGAAAAAACCCATACGCGTCGTGGTGAAGCTCGAACGCCAGGCCGATCTGCTTGAGATTGTTCGCACAGGCGGCACGCCGCCCCGATTCGCGTGCCGATTGTACGGCCGGCAACAATAGCGCCGCCAACGTGCTGATGATCGCAATCACAACCAACAGCTCTACCAGCGTAAAACCATCGAATCGGCCCCATCGCTTTGAGTCGTCAGCTCTGCGCAGAATCACGTCGCGTCTGCTGCTGCGACACGTTCGGTAGAAGATCACAGTTGGCCAAATCGCAGTGTTCAAGTCGAACGCCACCTGCCAGTGGGGTTAAGCTCCCACTCATCATTTTCAAAGTTCAGCAATCCGTCAATCTTTATTCGAGCGCTCGCAACAAACCGGCCGCTTTGTGCCATGTTTCTTCATACTCGTCCTGCGGATTCGATTGAGCCACGATCCCGCCGCCAACCGGAAGTTGCCACCA
>DASZZA010000922.1:0-1820 GCA_035545135.1 Lacipirellulaceae bacterium
TCGGAGCGCTCGTGCGCGTCGTTTTGTCGTTGATGGGCGAGCGCGTCTTTTTGGGTTCGCTCGGCCTCGCTGCCGGCCGTTTGAGATAGGGGAGCCCCTGCCGCACTACCCACTACCCCACCAAAGCCAATGCTCATGGCACATCTCCGTGTTTCGCTTGGAGCGGGGAGCATGGAAGCATGAGTCCTCTTAGTCCATGCTTCCTGGTCCTCGTTCCTTACCTGGGCTGATAGCGTGTCCCGCGGCTGGCCGTCGCCGACGACATTGTCGCCGCCCCGTCCTGGAGTTCGCCTTTCATGCGACCCAATATATCTTTGACGGCCGGAAATGGCTCTTTCTCCACTTTGGGGTCGTCGAGCGTACCAACAACCTTTATTTGCAAGCCCTGTTGGCTTACGTGTCCTGCGATCGTTTTCCACAGCGGGATCGGCAAATCGGCCGGCCCAATCAAAGTATAGAACACCAGCTTGAGCTTACGGTTGAAGTCGGCGTCGCCGTTCCCGTACAGGCTTACCGCATCGCCCAACAGGTTTAGCTGCTCGAAGTGAACGTGCTCGCCCTGAACCGCAAACTTCACGTCGCAGCGGTTGAAAGCCGTCGTGCTTGGTGGCCGGCTGCTCAGCAGCTTCAAGATCGCCACCAAGGGCGGCAACTGATAGATATTGCCGTTGACCAAGTGCATTTCGCCGCCGCCGCTTAGCGTTTGCACCGTCTGCCCGGTACCAGATACGGCGAGATTTCCCGACACCATGCCACTCATATCGGTCGGCCCGCCGAGACGTTCGTGCACGAATCGGGCCAGGCTCACGCCGCCCAAATGAAGGTCGAGCTTGTAGCTCGGATTCATATCGTGCAGCAGCTCGATGTTTGCGGCGACGCTTCCGCCGTATGCATCCGCCGTCACCCGTCGCGCCGGCTGGTTCTCTTGCAGACATGCGGGCTCGCCTAGCAGGAAGTGCGATGAGTCGGTCCAAAGCGGCCCGCGCACATTGGTCAGTTGAACGTCATTCCACAACAGCGAATCAAGCGCCAATTCGCCGGCCGTTACCGCCGTTCGCCCATCGCTGCGGCCCACGAGATGAACTCCGCCCGTCACGCCACGCAACGGCGCCGCGCCTTGAATCGCTGCTTGCTGGCACTCGAGATTCACATCCCATGCCGAAGCGAGGCCCGCGAACTGCGGCGACTTCGTAATGCTCAAACTGCTGTTGTAGAGCGCGAACGTGCCACTCGGTTGAAATCGTTCGATGATCGACCGCAACCCCGGCGGCAAAGCGACAACCAAATCGCGTCCCATCGAAAGCCGGTCGGCTGTCAGATTCTTAAACGCCAACTGCCATCCACCATCCTGCGTGACGTCCCACGTTCCGGATTCCACTGAATACAGAGTGCGGTCGTGTTGAGCCGCGATTTTTAGCAGTTGCACATGGTTGCGTTGGTAAACGGCCTGTCCCTGTATTTGCTCAAGGCGGTACGGAAACAAGCGCGGATCGATCGATACCGTGTGGCCCTGTGGGCGGAGGACGACCTCGATCTGCGGCACTGCCTCATCGAAATGCTTTTTGACATGGGCGGTGAAATCGACGCGGCCTTGCGGCTGCAATTCCTCCCACGCTCGCTGGCCGGCCGGTGTGAGCGAGTTCTTTAGCATGTCGTCGAGCGGCACGTCCGCAGCCTCGATAGTCAAATCGGTGTCGCATCCGGTCCCGTCCGGTTTAGCTCCACCGCGACACGTGACGGTCGTGTTATCCGTCACGCCGCGCCCCTCGACGTTCTCCAGCACCCAGTACCACTTATCGTTTTTCGCGTTCGCCATCACG
>DASZZA010000923.1:0-3140 GCA_035545135.1 Lacipirellulaceae bacterium
GCGAAAATGCGCGCGTCCGAAAACTTGCTCGGATGATGGAAAATCTTGGGATGAGTTACAATGCGAAAGAAACCGCTGAAGGAGACGGAGGGCACCGCGAAAGGCTGATCGCCATCCACCAAGGATCGAACATATTCGGCGAATTCATTATGCCGGGGTGTGTCGCGGCGAAAGGCATTTACGAGGACGTTAACGTCTAAAAAGTCCATCGTATTCGTCCATTCGATTCTGAAGGGCCGCGTTGTTCGAAAGATCGACACCCGGCTGTACTCCTCCGCTGCCGGACGTGTGCAGCTTGACCGGCTTCGACTTTTTCTTCGCCCGTTTTTGCGCAAGCGCCATACGCAAAGAATCCTCGATGACCTGCGTCAGCGAACGGTTCGTATCTACCGCAAGCTTCTTGGCCTGGGCCAATAACTGTTCATCGAGTCGCACCGTGGTTCGCATATATCAAAGCATATCGCGATGACATAAATATGTCACACACCTCCTAAAGAAAACCAGCCGCCCTGGTGCTTCCTTGCACCGACGGCGGCTGATGTGGCGTGATTCCGTTCACGCGGTTCGGTTTTGCAATCCGAGCACTGCCGATTTGCAGTCACTCGTCGCTCGCTCCTCGTTCCTCAATACGGCCCGATCGACGGCGGATTGTTCAGCAAAAAGTCGCGTGGCCCACGCAGTGTGTAGTAGGGGTACGCCGTCTGAGCAATCGGCGGTCCGGGATTGAAATTGTAATTCTGATCGCCGGATGGGCCGCAGCCACAGAAGGGGCAGCAGCACCCGACGCCCGGCCCACCGCAGCAATAGCCGCGGCCGCAACGCGGACAAACGCAATAATTTTGCCCGCTGCCATCTCCGTTCGCGCAGATGGCGCATTCGCGCGAGGTCCGATATCCGAATGGGTGCCGATGCCCGGTGCATCCCCAATCGGGCGAGCAGCACGGCGAGCAATCGTAGACGGCACACGGATAACCGGGACCGCAATCGGAGCCGCGATATCGATCGAAAATGCAGCAATTGCCGCCGGGGCAGTCGGCCTCGATGTTTCCCCCGCGACCGCAAGAATCGCAGCAACCTTCGCAGCATCCGCTCGGGCGAGGCGCGTATCTCATTGTCTTCACGTGACACGGTTCACAACACGATTGATCACACGGGGCGCCGCATGCCTCGGCGCACGGCTGGCCACAATTTGAATTGATCGCTCGGCAGCCGGCGCATCCAAACATCGCCAGCGCGAGCACGAGAAGCGTGCGTTTCATCTTTCCCCCCTAAAGACCACAGGTCGCCGCGGCGCAAGACGAGAGAGCGGGTTTGCGCGCACGCGGAGAGTAGTCGATACAACTCGTATCGGCGGCATAATCGGCAAAATCCAACAAATCGTTGGGAGCGAGCCGGGATGCAAGGTCGAGGAGCGGATTCAACGTCGGAAGAAGTTTGCTATCACAGGCTGGCCGCTGACGTCGGTCACCGGCGTTTGCTCCGCCGTCCGCTCTTGGATGGGAGTGCAGCATCTGCTACAACCCGCCACCACTCATTTTCTACTTGCAAGCGGCGACAGCAGTTTTGCCGTAAATAGACTCATGCGTAATTTCAGTCGGGCCCTCAAAGTGGCGCTTGCTCATCGCGTCAACGTCGCGACGTGCATTTTCACGTCGGTGATCATCGCGGTGCTTTGGGGCGGCAATCTGACTGCTGTCTTTCCGGTCGTGGAAGTGATCATGAACGACCACGCCCTGCCCGACTGGATCGATCAAAAGGTCGACGAGGCCCAGCACGAAGTCGACGACTCGAGTCGCTGGTTGGCTCAACTCGAAAGAATAAGATCCGGCAATGCCGCCGACATTCAACAACGGATTCATTCGGAAATCGTTCGCCGAAAGGCGGAACTCGAAGAGCATAAGAAGAAATCGGCTCCCAGGTGGGATGATGTTCAGATCGCCGAAAAGACTCGGCTTGAAAACATCGTCCGGCACCTCCAGGCGCTTGCTAAATCGCCGCCAAACGCACTTGAGTCGCGGCTGAACCAGGAAATCAACGAAACCAATCACCACGTAAAGGTGTACAGTTCGCGTGTTGCCCGGTTCGCCTGGCTCTCCCCCATGGCACACCGCTGGATGCCCACGACGCCGTTCGGAACGTTGTTGGTCGTTTGCCTATTCGTACTCGTATGTACGATTGTAAAAATCTTGTTTCGCGTCTGGAACACGGTTGTTGTTGCGCGACTTGGCAACCTGGTTGGCTATGACCTGCGACTGGACTTCTACCGCCAGATGCTGCGTCTTGACATGGCTAACTTCACCGAAGCTGGCCGCGGCGATCTGATGAATCGCTGCACCTCGGATCTCAACTCCATCAACCAGGGCGTGCAGCGGCTCTTCGGCCAAGCGTTGCTCGAGCCGCTGAAAGTCGTCGTCTGCTTTTGTATCGCGGCCTGGATTAGCTGGCGATTGCTGTTGCTAACGATCGTGATCGCTCCGGTTGCCGGCTATTCCATCCATTGGCTCGGCAAAGCGCTCAAACGAACCCATCGCAAGGCGATGCAGGAATTGTCGTCGATTTACGAGATGCTTGCAGAAACGTTGGGCGGCATTAAGCTCATCAAGGCCTTTACAATGGAGTCGGCCGAACGCAATAAATTCCACCAGTCATCGAAGCTGTACTACCACCGCCAAATGCGGATCGCAGTGTACAACGCCCTCACGGGACCGGTGATCGAAACGCTGGGGATCGCGATGGTGCTGTTGGCGTCGATGATGGGCGGGTATTTGGTCCTTGGGCAGCACACGCACATACTGGGCTTCAAGATAAGCGATATAGTTCCGCTTACCCACGGCGATATGAGCGTCTTTTTCGCCATGCTGGCCGGCATGAGCGATCCGGCGCGCCGCCTCTCTGGTGAATTCAGCAATATCCAGCAGGCGGTCGCGGCCGCCGACCGCGTGTACGAAATACTGGATCGCGAACCGACGATTGTCGATTCGCCGCACCCCGTCGTGCTACCACCACTCAAACGATCCCTCAAATTTGAGAATGTCAGCTTTCACTACCACCCGGACAAGCCGGTTCTGCGGAACATCAATCTGGAAGTACGGGCCGGCGAAACGATCGCGATCGTGGGTCCCAACGGCTGCGGAAAGACC
>DASZZA010000924.1:0-2931 GCA_035545135.1 Lacipirellulaceae bacterium
TATCGCTGATCGTGGGAAATGCCGTTTGCCCGAACAGCTCGGTCAACGTGCGGCCGCGAAAGCGCGAGAGGTCCAGTTCGACGTATTGCGAAAGGCGTGACAAATTCGCTACGACGAGGATCGTTTCTTCGTCGGTTTCGCGCAAGAAAGCGAATACTTTTGGGTTCGTGGCCGAGAGGGCTTTGAAGCTGCCGCGGCCGAACGCGCTGAATTGTTTCCGCAAATCGATGATGCGCCGCGACCACCAAAGGAGCGAATGCCGGCTGCCGTGCTGCACTTCCACGTTGCGAAACTCGTAGTGGTATTCCGGGTCGATAATGACCGGCAGAAACAAGCTTTGGGGATTCGCGCGAGAGAAACCAGCGTTGCGATCGGCGCTCCATTGCATCGGCGTGCGCACGCCGTTGCGGTCGCCCAAATAGTAGTTGTCGCCCATGCCGATCTCGTCGCCGTAGTACAAGATTGGCGTACCGGGCAACGACAACAGCAGCGCGTTCATCAGCTCGATTTTGCGCCGGCTATTACGCATCAGCGGTGCGAGGCGCCGGCGGATGCCGAGGTTGATTCGGGCTTTGGCATCGACCGCGTACGTGCGGTACATGTAGTCGCGTTCTTCATCGGTAACCATTTCGAGCGTTAGTTCATCGTGATTGCGCAGAAAAGTTGCCCACTGGCACACCGTCGGAAGCTCCGGCGTTTGATCCAGGATATCGACGATGGGCCAGCGGTCCTCGCGCTCGACGGCCATGAACAGCCGCGGCATAAGCGGGAAGTGGAAATTCATGTGGCATTCATCGCCGTCGCCGAAGTAAGCGGCCGCGTCCTCGGGCCACTGATTGGCCTCGGCTAAAAGCATGCGGTCGTTGAACTTGTCGTCGATGTGAGCGCGCACTTCGCGCAGAAACGCGTGCGTTTCCGGAAGGTTTTCGCAATTCGTGCCCTCGCGCTCGAACAGGTAGGGCACGGCATCGAGCCGCAGGCCGTCGACGCCCATTTCGAGCCAGAAGTCGAGTGCCTCGAACATGGCTGCCCGGACTTCCGGATTGTCGAAGTTCAGGTCCGGTTGATGACTGTAAAACCGGTGCCAGAAGTAGGCGCCGGCTACGGGGTCCCAGCTCCAGTTCGACGACTCGAAATCTTGAAAGACGATGCGCGCCTCCCGATATCTGTCGGGCGTGTCGCTCCATACGTACCAATTTCGCCAACGCGAACCGGCCGGCGAGCGGCGCGAGCGTTGATACCACTCGTGCTGGTCGGAGGTATGATTCATCACGAGTTCGGTGATCACCTTCAGCTCGCGTTGGTGGGCCTCGTCGAGAAACGCGCGAAAGTCGTCCAGCGTGCCATATTGCGGATTGACGTTCATGTAATCCGCGATATCGTATCCATCGTCCTTGAGGGGCGACGGGAAAAACGGCTGCACCCAAACTGCGGTGACGCCCAGGTCCTGAATGTAGTCGAGCCGCTCGGTGAGGCCCGGAAAATCGCCAATCCCATCGTTATTGCTGTCGCGAAACGCGCGCACGTGGACCTGGTAGATGATGGCATCTTTGTACCAAAGACTCGATTCGACGTGTTGCGCCGCGCGGGTTGCAGTAGCCGTGTGCGGTGCGGTTTCGACCGTTGTCGCCATTGTGTCGTTTTCGATTGGATTCGGCGTTGCCGCCGACGCTAAACTGCGCGATTGCTAAGGTTATAGGTAATATTCAAAGTCGCGTTCGGTTCGCGATCGGCGCCGGATGCGGAGGATGTGTGCCGGTCCGCTCGATGGATCAAGCTCGACATAATTGCGATTTCCGTGCCACAGGTAGCGCGCGTCGGTCAGCAGGTCGTGCATTTGATAGGGACGGTTTTCCGGTAGGTCCATTTCTGCAAGCGACAGTTCAACCCAGGCGGTTTGCCGATAGTTGGGATCGAGGTTAACGATGACCAGCACGGTGTCCGCCAAGGTGTCAGGAGCCTTTTCATCGATCGGCGATCCATCCCCAATTGTCTTTCCCAAAAGGGTTGATGGTGCCGTTGTAAGTGCCGAACGACTGTAACAAATGATTTTGTCGTTGTCGGCATGGTGGAATTGCAGCCCTCCGCCGTGCGCGAACGCTGGACTTTCGCGCCGGATGCGGTTCACGCGGGCAATGAAGTCTTTGAGGCTGTCGCCGCGCTGCAAATTGTGGTGATGAAGCTGGTACTTTTCGGAGTTGAGATACTCTTCGCTTCCGGGCTCGCGCGGCACCGACCAACCAAGCTCGAACGGGGGGCCGTAAACGCCGTAATTGCCGGAGAGAGTTGCAGCCAGCACGAAGCGCGTCATGAACGCCGCCCGGCCGCCGATCTGTAACGATTCGGGCAAAATATCGGGCGTGTTCGGCCAAAGGTTCGGGCGGAAGAACTCGCGCAGCGGGCTGCGATTAAGTTCCTCAAAGTATTTGGTGAGCTCCCACTTCGTATCGCGCCACGCGAAGTAGGTATACGATTGTGAGAAACCGACTTTTGCCAGCCGGTACATTACTTTTGGGCGCGTGAAGGCCTCCGCCAGATAAATGACGTCCGGATATTCGCGGCGCACCTCGCCGATGACCCATTCCCAAAACGCGAACGGCTTGGTGTGCGGATTATCGACGCGAAAGATTCGCACGCCTTTGTCGATCCAAAACATAAAGATGCTTTTCAACTCGTCCCACAGCGACTGCCACGCCGGCGTTTCGAAGTCGAAGGGGTAGATGTCCTGATATGTTTTGGGAGGGTTCTCGGCATATTGGATCGTGCCATCCGGCCGTTTGCGAAACCACTCGGGGTGCTCGCGCACGTAGGGATGATCGGGCGAGCACTGAAAAGCGACGTCGAGGGCAAGTTCGATTCGCTGCTTTTCAGCGGCGCCGACGAGCGAACGAAAGTCGTCCATCGTACCGAGTTGCGAGTGAATCGATTTGT
>DASZZA010000925.1:0-5606 GCA_035545135.1 Lacipirellulaceae bacterium
GGTCTTTCAGCTGTGCGGTTTTGCCCCATATACTCGACGATGTACTCGGCAAAAACGGCCGTCTGGTTCGATCCCTGACCAACTATCTTTGGTAGTGTGGATTTAAGTTCACACGGCGCGATCAAAGATAAGTAGAGGGCGGGTTTCGTGCCTCGGCATGGCAATGCCGCCTCATGTTGGTTCTTGGCTCAATCACTGCCCTGACAACGGACATGCGAATGGGTCGCGAAGTGCCAGGAACGACCGAATTGCACCGCAGCATTCGCGTCCACAATGCAACGCAAAACGTCCAGTTCGACCATCTCGCGAAGAGCGGCAGCGGCGGACCACGGCGAACACGTGCGTTGGTTGGCGATGATGTCAGTTATTGTCACTCGGGCAAGCCAATTTCGCGCCAAGCGGCAGCAAGAGGTTCAAACACCGCCGGCTCGAACGCCGCAATGCGCGAAAACCCGTGAATGGTGAACGTCGGTTCGTGCTCCAACGCATTCTGCGCGGCCGTCTTCGCGTCTGCCGCGCGACCAACCCGAAAGAGTGCGGCAGCCAAAATCGCGTGACCAATGCTAAAGCTGGGGTTTGCGTGAACCGAGCTAGCAGCCGCGCCCAGCGCCTCGGGGTATCGCTTCTTATAAAAATGCGTAATCGCCAGTGCGAAGCTCGAACGAAAGTTATAAATATCGAATGGACTCAGTCGAAGCGCCATTTGCGCGCGTTGCATCGCGAGATCGACCTTTCCCATCCATGCAAGGATGACAGCGCTGAAGTTAAGTGCGAAAGCGTTGGAGCTACTGAGTTCCAATGCGACCTCGAACAGCTTAAGCGCTGCGGCCGTGTCGTGTTCATCCAAAGCAATTATATAAGCAGCAACCGAGATCGCTGTCGCATCATCACTGCCGTGGGCAATCGCTGCGTGGGCATGCTGAATTGCAGCGATGCGATCTTCCTCGTGGAGCCCCGCACGGGCATAACGATGGTGGAGGCACCTACTCAGAAATGCGTGAGCGGCGGCATAATCAGGCTGAAGGGTCAAGGCGTCTTCAAGGAGCGGGATCGCCTTTGCAGATTCCTTCGGTACGTGGGACAAAGCGAAGGGCAGTGATCGCAATACGAGGTCGTAGGCATTTAGATTGTTGGGCCGTTTGCGTCTGATGCGATCAATCTCGGCCTTTCTGAGACTCGGCTCGATGGCACCGACCACACACATGGTGATCTCGTCCTGAAGGGCAAAGACATCTTCCAACACGCGGTCATAATGCTGGGCCCACAGATGGGCATCGGTTTCAGAATCGATAAGCTGTGCGGTAATCCGAATTCGATTTTGCGACTTCCGCACACCGCCTTCGAGCACGTAGCGAACGCCGAACTTTTCCGAGACTTCGGTGATGGTCGCCGGCTTATTCTTGTAAATGAACGTCGAGTTGCGGGAAATCACCGACAGCCATTTTATGCGTGACAGTCCAGTGATGATTTCTTCCACCATTCCGTCGGCGAAGTACTCTTGTTCTGGATCGCCACTCATGTTCTGGAACGGCAACACGGCAATCGACGGCTTGTCTGGCCGAGCCGAATCCAGAGAGCTGTCCGCACCGTTGGCCGAGGCTGAATCTGACAGCTCTAGGCCGACAAGCCGATAGCCTCGCCCCGGCACCGTTACGAGGTGGGTCGGGCAGCCCTTGCCTCCGTCGAGCGCCTTTCTCAATGCCGAGACATGGACCTGGATGGTGTTCTCCTCGACAACCACCCCCGGCCAAACCCGGGTCATCAGCTCCTCTTTGCTGACCATCTCGCCTTTCGCTGACGCAAGCACACAGAGGATGTCGAGCGCCCGGCTGCCAAGCGGCACCGGAATCTCATCACGTACGAGCTGGCGTAGGCTCAGGTCCAGGCGGAACCGGCTAAAGCGTACCTCATTCCGGTCCATAGTGTGCAACCGCAATAGCCGCAACTTCAGAAGACTTAAGCTCCTGAACCAAGGACCTTAAGCGCTTTCACCAGCTAGGGTACAGCGTCGCGTTGGCCCGCGCCATAGGTCGACACACCCGAACGTTAACCGCGAATGGAATCCGATTCGAACACTCAGAGGGTCGCCATGAAACTTCCCCACCGCAGACGCTTCCTGCATCTGGCAGCGGGCGCTGCCGCTCTCCCTGCGGTATTGCGGCCTGCATCGGCGCTCGATTATCCGACGCGTCCAGTGCGCATTATCGTCGGCTTCGCGGCTGGCGGTACGGGCGACACTGTCGCGCGGCTGACCGGCCAATGGCTGTCGGAGCGGCTCGGCCAGCCTTTCATCGTTGAGAACCGACCGGGGGCCGGCACCAACATCGCAACCAAGGAGGTCGTCGAGGCAGCCCCGGATGGCTACACACTCCTCTTGGTCACCTCGTCGAATGCGATCAATGCCACGATGTATGACCACCTCAACTTCAATTTCATCCGCGACATCGCGCCGGTTGCCAGTGTCATGCGGGTGCCCAACGTAATGGAGGTGAACCCGGCGGTGCCGGCTAAAACGGTTCCCGAGTTCATTGCCTATGCCAAGGCTAATCCGGGCAAGATCAACATGGCATCGGCTGGCAACGGCAGCGTGCCACATGTCGCCGGCGAGTTGTTCATGATGATGGCCGGCGTCAGAATGGTGCATGTACCGTATCGCGGCGATGCGCCCGCCCTGGTCGATATGATCGGCGGACAGATGCAGGTGATGTTCGACCTGATGGCGGCGTCGATCGGCTTCATCAAGGCGGGTAAGCTGCGCGCGCTAGCAGTGACTTCCGCGACCCGTTCGGAGGCGCTGCGCGACCTGCCGACGGTGGGCGAATTTTTACCGGGCTATGAGGCGACATCGTTTGAAGGCCTTGGTGCGCCCCAGAACACACCCCGTGGGGTCATTGACAGTCTCAATAACGAGGTGCAAGCCGCTCTCGTCCACCCGAAGTTCAAGGCGCGACTTGCCGACCTTGGCGGCACGCCGCTTGCGGGCTCGCCCGCCGACTTCGGCAAGCTTATCGCCGATGAAACCGACAAGTGGGGCAAGGTAATCCGGGCCGCCAACATCAAGCCGGAGTGAGCGGCGGCGACATTCCATAACGTGTCGTTACGCGAAGGCTGGCAATGTCGCTGATGGGTCTTGGCCGTGTCAAAACTCTCGGAGACACGCAGGATTCGACGACCCTGATGACAAGGTGCGCGTATTCTGCAGGTCCGGCTATGTCCGGATGACGCTAACCGGCAACTCGAAACATTCAGATAAAGCGCCAAAAGCTACGAGTTTTCTGATCCAACTACCCAAGCCGGGCTTGACAGCACGAGCCGCACCAGTTCGCCTTGGCGTGAGACGCCGGTCCTCTCCTTGATGTGTTTGACGTGGCTGCGTACCGTGGCGATACCGACGCCGAGTCGCGCCGCCGCCGCATTCACATCCTGTCCTTCAGCCAAGATCTGCAGCACCGCGGCCTCCCTCGCTGTTAGTCCGAAGAGGCGCTGCAAAATCTCGTGGGACGTTTCGAGAGGTTTGCGCGGATCGGTCACGTAGACTGCGACCACGTCGCTCGGCGTTCCGAGCATTCTGGCCGATTTGGCATGCAGCCTTCTAACGACCGCCCGTATCGGTTCAGCGTGATCGAGCGGCAGAACGACGCCAACTGGTTGATCAGTACCGCTAAGTGCATGGTGGACCGCGTCGCGCAGATCGGCATCTGCGCGCTGTGAGGCGCCGTGAAGCCGGCCATTGTGAATGCGCATCGCATTACCTTCGTCGAGCAACCTGCGTGCCGCGCGATTGGCCACTTTTACTTCGTCGCCGTCGACGACCATCATGCCGAGGGGCAGGCTGTCGAGTAGCGCCTTGACGTTGGCGAGTTCTTCTTGAGAACGCCGAAATGCGCCATGCATGCTCACCGCTCGGGTGAGATGGGGAACAAGGCGGCTGAATTCCCCGCAGTCGGCAGTAGTGAAGGCGGCGCCGTCCGGTCCCCGTATGACCGAGATGACGCTAATCAATTTCTCTTCGATTGGAATGAAGACCCCCATGGCGTATTCGATGCCGACGGGCGCGAGCACCTGTTTGTATATCTCGCTCGCCCTGAAATCCTCGTCGGAGACGAACTGTCGACACTGCGTAGGCTTGTACGGTACCCGGAGCATGCCTGCGCGCGGATCGGTGGGCGTCAGCGCTACGTATCGCGGCATGAATGGCGCCAATTGTTCGTCTGCCCATCCCCAAACCTTGAGGAAGGAAATCCGGTCCAGCGCGCTGGCGACGCTGATCTGCGCACCCCTACTGTCGAATATTCGCGCGAGCAATGACAGCGTGTCGATCCAGCGATCAACATCCATTGAAGCGTCGTAAATCCCTGCGACCGCTTGGGAAAAATTGTCAAGATCGAACATGCCGGGCCGCCCTATTTCTCGCGGTACGACCGCGCAACATCGGCAAGCGGAGCCCTTATCGTCTACGACGGGTGCCCCCGGGCTCGCAAGCATGATCTCCCCAATTTGGGGGATGCGCAAAGTGCGTGCACTTCCTAGCGTCTTGGGTAACGGGCTGGGCAGGCAACGGATACGCAGCTGCGAGCCGTTTCGTCACCAGCGCGCTACCGCAGGAGGTCACCAAAAATGCCTATGCGAGGCGAAATTTCGGCGGTGACGTTCCCCAGGATTCGGGGTCGAGCCGACCAATTGGTTTGGACATCGATTTTCACGCTTACCAGGAGCCGAGACTTTATTGCTGTTTCGGCATTTTCTCTGATTGGCCTTTTTGCTTCGCTCTGCCAGATGTTGCAGTCTCCAGACCCCGGCCCGATGGCGGCATTGCTCGCTGCATTCTGAAACCGTAGCTTGGTCGGAACGGCTTTCGGCAGCCTTCGGTGTCGATCAGCCCGCGCTCGGAAGACTGCTCATTCTGGCAGTACTCACTCGGGGTTGACGACTGGGAATCTCGCTTCCTGGCCGATTTCGTTGCGAAAGTCGGCTGTGACCGATGATGTCGTTCGCCTTTTCATCCAGGGTGACTGGTTTGGTCCCCGACGCCGACGCTCTCTACGCAACTCTTACGCTACGCAATGCACGGAGCGTGAGCGGGTGGCGGTCGGGCAACCAGCGATGCGAGCCGGCGCAGGTTCTGAGCGATAGCAGCCAGAACAAACTCATCCTGGGCGCCTCGTGGACCACGCAATCGAAGCCGAACGAGCCTGAGGATGCGCTTCAGGTGTGCGAACCGCATCTCGATCTTCTTACGCGCGCGACGTTGACTGTTCAAAGGCTTCAGTGTCCGCAAGCGAACGGGCAACGTCCCGGGCATGCTCATGAATGTCGCGTGGTATCTTGCGCGATGGTTCTTTTGGGCAGCACCGCGGTTTAAATGGGCAAACGTCGCAGTCGAGCTCGCTGGCGCGATATAAAAGCGTCTTGCCCTCGTGCACGGTGCCGCTCGTCCAAGCCGCTTTCCGCCTGGACAGTGGTAGACGTCGGTCAGTCGGTCATATCGAAAGTCGCCGCGCGAGAAGGTGCCATCATCCCGCTTCGATTTATCGAACACAGGGATATGTGGCGCGAACTGGCGACGGTCTAATCCGATGTCCGCTTCTCTAATCGGCCGTTCTGGG
>DASZZA010000926.1:0-3111 GCA_035545135.1 Lacipirellulaceae bacterium
TTTTTCGAAGTTGCCGCCCTGGTGCGGGCCCGCGATGTAATGGCTCGGGTCGAGCGTTAGCCGAAGACCTTTCACATTGTCGCACAGCACGACTGAGGTGTCAGGATCTTGCGTCATTCGGCCGATTTCCGTTTTCAGGCCGACAACCGCGCTTTCGAGCGACGCGATTTCGACCAGCTTGCGCAGCCGCTCGATTTCCTCGTTGAACGGCGTACCCAACTCGGAACACGGCACGACGAGCGTGACCACTTTAATGGCCTTGGCCAGTTTGCAGCAGGACGCGAAATGTTCGTAGTATTGTGGGCCGGGGGCTAGCTCGATGTTGAGCGCCGCGATATCGAGCCGATGCGTGTCGCGCACGAAGCGGGCGGCGCGTTCCAAATCGTTGTGAACCTCCGACGGCTTCAAACCGCGGCCCGATTCGCGAATCGGAAACTCGACGGAAGTAAACTCCAAGTCGGCCAGGATTTCGAGCGCTTCTTGAGGTGAGAAATCGGGAAAACAGTCTAGTGATGCGGCGACAAACACGTGGCAGCTCCTTCTATTTGTGCCGTCCACTTTAGCGGCATCGGGGCAATTGTGGCAACGGCTGAACCATAGGGGAAAAACGGGTGAGGGGGAGCATGGCAGAAAGGGAGATCGGAAGCCACAGCATCAGATGCAATTCAAGTTTACAGTGACTCATTTGAATCTCCCGCTCTCCCCCCTTCCCTTCTCCCGCTCTTGCCTTTCTGCCGCGGGCGGTTTGTCGATTCGTCGCACTGCTCTAGAATGACGGCGGATTCTTCCATCACATTGTTGCCGCTAGCACTCGATTAAGGAGTACTCCCATGGCCCAAGACGACACTCACCCCGCGCCGGCTCCTGCAACCGCGCCGCAAATCATCGTACAGCAGCGCACCGCCTTCGGGCGATTCGGCCGATGGCTGCTGGCGGCGCTGGTGATTTGCGTGATGATCATCATCAGTCTGTACAGCAGTTATCACAGCTATTTTAGCCCGGCCGACGTGCCCCAGGAGAAATATCATTCGCTGTCGCGCACGGCTACTAATAAAATCGCGATTATCGAGGTGAGCGGCACCATTTTGTCGGGTGAGGACAGCTTCGCAGCGAAGCAAATCGATCGCGTGCGCGATGATCCGGACGTGGTCGGCGTCGTTCTGCGCATCAATTCGCCAGGTGGTACGATCACAGGCAGCGACTACATTTACCATCACTTACGCGAGTTAGTGGAGACGCGAAAGCTGCCGATGGTGGTGAGCATGGGGAGCGTTTGTGCCAGCGGCGGATACTACGTCGCCATGTCGGTAGGCAGCGAGCGGGATTCCATCTATGCGGAGCCGACCACATGGACCGGGTCAATTGGTGTGATCATTCCGCACTTCGATATATCGGGAGGCCTATCCAAGCTAGGCATCAAGGAAGACTCGATCGTCAGCGGTCCGCTGAAGGAGATGGGCTCGCCCACGCGCCCGATGACCGACGCGGAGCGAAAGATCCTGCAAGCGCTGGTGGACAGCGGCTTCAAAGATTTCAAGCAAGTCGTCACGAGTGGTCGGCCGAAGTTCAAGGGCAATCCGGCTGCGTTGGATGCAGTTGCGACCGGCCAGGTCTTTACCGCCAAACAGGCGCTGTCGAACGGCTTGATCGATCACATCGGCTTTATCGACGACGCCATCGCGCGGGTGGCCAAGTTAGCGGGCCAGACTCCGGATACGGTGCGCTGCATAAAATACGAAAAGAGACCGACATTGCTGAGCTCGCTGGTGGGCGCCACATCGCATGTACCGGAAAGCGCGACCGCCCAACTGTCGGCACTGCTCGACATGGCAACTCCCCGAGCGTATTACCTGTGGTCGTGGTTGCCGGCGGCGTTTTCGAGTTCGAAATGAGCGCACCACATCTGCTGAACGCTATCGACGAATTGCTAAATCCGTGGTTCAGCGAACACGGCCAGGCCGGTTATCGCGTCGGCCAGGTGCGTCGATGGCTGTTTGTGCAGCGGGCGCGAGATTTTGGCGAAATGACTAACTTGCCGCAGCCGATGCGCGAGGAGCTGGCGAAGGATTTCACGCTGTGGAGCGCGACGGTCGCATGGCATACGAAGGCCGACGATGGGACGGAAAAACTGTTGCTGACGCTTGCTGACGGTGGCCAGATTGAGTGCGTGCTGTTGCGCGACGAGGCGCGGCACACGATCTGCATCAGCACGCAGGTCGGTTGCGGCATGGGCTGCGTGTTTTGTGCCAGCGGACTGGATGGGCTGGCGCGCAATCTCACGACGGGCGAAATCCTCGAACAGATGCTGCGGCTGCAGTCGCTGTTGCGGCCGGATGAGCGGCTCAGCCATATCGTCGTGATGGGGATGGGCGAGCCGCTGGCGAATCTCGATGCGCTGCTGCCGGCGCTAGCTGAAGCAAGCCGCGAAGACGGTCTGGGCATCAGCGCGCGGCGCATCACGATTTCGACCGTGGGGTTGCCCAAAGCCATGCGTCGGCTAGCGGAAGCGACGCCGCACTACCGACTCGCCGTTTCGCTGCACGCGCCGAACGACGAGCTGCGTCGCCAGATTGTGCCGATCGGCGAAAAAATTCAGCTCACCGATGTGCTTGCCGAGGCCGACCATTATTTCGACCAGTCGGGCCGGCAGCTTACATTTGAATATGTTCTGCTGGGCGGCGTAAACGACAGCCCGCGCCACGCGACCGAGTTGGTCGAATTGCTCGCGGGCCGCACGGCCATGCTCAACGTGATTCCCTACAATCCCGTGGCCGGCTTGCGGTACCGAACCCCGAGTATTTCTGCTCAGCGAGAATTTCGCCGGATTCTCGAGGAAGGCGGCCTGAGCGTCCACTTTCGACATCGCAAGGGAGACGCGATCGACGCGGCGTGCGGCCAATTGCGAAGGCGGTCGAGAATCGAGAGTCTAGAATCGAGACCGTCTACTGTTCTGGCTCTCGACCCGCGACTCTCGACCCGCGACAACTAAGGTTGCCGTACCAAGAACTGATAAAAGCCGATCTCTTGAATCGGCTGATCGGCGAGGACGCCGTTGACGACCGTTTCGATGCGGGCACGCAGTTTGGTAAAGTTCGGATCGGCGAGTTCTTC
>DASZZA010000927.1:0-4236 GCA_035545135.1 Lacipirellulaceae bacterium
CCCACATGCGGCAACTTAGGTTTTGATAAGTGAGCCAGCCGTTTACCAATAGGTCGATTTCTCGATCGGGTGTTTCGACTATCACTGCAGATAGAAGGTGAAGCCAGAATTGCCGTACTTCGGCCAGAGCCTGCTGCGTGCGCAGTGGGTCGGCGTATTTACGGACGAGTTCGTCGGCCGCATCGCGGTCTGCCGTTTCGCCGAGCAAGAGGGTGCACTCGAAAGCATCGCCGGGCGCTAATTGGAATCGGGCCTGCCACGCGGCACACGGATCCAATCCGCTTCCGGTACGGCCGTTTAGAGCATCCGCGGTCGCGAGCGCTGCCGGGGCCCCGACATCCCCGTAGCGACCGAGGAAAAAAGTGCGATCGCACGTGATGGTGCCATGGAAGCGGTTCGACGGATCGACCGCCATAGCCGAGAACGCGGTCGAATCGCCATAAAGCTCGCGGTCCGGGTTCGTTGCCCGGATTACGCGTAATTTATCGTCGTATTCGGTCGTAACCGTTTTGGCAGTTTCAGTGGCCAATCCGCCAAGAGCCCATTGAACGAACGAGAAAAGGGACAGTCGCCGCGTTCGTCCGCTACGGTTGACGATCCGCAGGCGGGTGAGCTTTACCGGCTCATCGCGCGCCATGAAGATGGTCACTTCCTGCAGGAGCTCATGACTGGCGTGCTTAAACGTTGAGTAGCCAAATCCGTGGCGTGCTTCGTAATCGCCAGGAGCGGGCGTTGGTCCGGGCGTGGGAGACCAGAAAACGCCGGTGCCTTCGTCGCGGATCCATAATGCTTCGGCGTGTGGATCACAAACCGGATCGTTGTACCAGGCCGTCAGTCGATTGGTGCGACTGTTACCACTCCAGGTGTAGCCGGCGCCGCTTTCGCTGAGGATAAATCCCGCGTGTTCGTTGGCGACGACATTGGTCCACGGCATCGGCGGTCGCACATGGTGGCCCTGCTTGTCGGGACGAATGCGAATGACATACTCGCGGCCGTCGGACGAGAAGCCGCCGTAGCCGTTGTCGAAATGGAGCGACGTCATTTTCGCCCCGTCGTATGATTCCGCTCCGGAGTCACCATTAGAGTCGCCAACCGTCGCTGGTTTGTATTTCTCATCGGTCAACAATTCGATGAATGTGGGCACGCGTGCCGGTACCGGTTTGCCGTTCCCGGAATCGGTCGGCATCGCCGATGGCTTATGAACGCCGGGAGAATGCCAATCACCCGCGGTAGCCAGCGCGTCGTCGATCTCGCGACGATCAGACGAGGCCCCCAATGCAAACGTGACTTCCTGGGACTGACTCGGTTCGAGCGCTATTGCGACTCTCAGGCTCGCAATAGGATCGAGGACGGGGCCGGAATCACCGGTTAATTGGCTGCCGTGCACAAGAGCAATCGGGTTGATTAGCGTTCGGCCTCGGCCGATAAAGCGTAATCGATTTGTCTCGAATTGCACGGCATCGCGGAAAAACGCAGCGTTGTCGCCACGGAGGGAATGAAATCCGCAGAACTCAGACTCATCATCACTACGCGGCCTTCGCCGCGCGATGACGGCCAGATGATCTCTGTCAAACTGCGTCTCTACAAACAGCTTGGAAAACGCTGGGTGGTTTCGATCGGCGTCTTGGGAACCCAAGACCCATTCCAGGTAGCTCGTCACTTCGATGCGTCGCGGACGACTTCCCACATTCGTCAAACGACATTGGCGAAGCTCAAGATTGCGATTCCGCACGACGAACACCTTGAGTCGGCACTCGATGTCGTGGTCGACACGCGAAATCTCCGCCCAGTTTGAATCCGACCGAAAGGTGTATCGTAACGGGATAACGCGCGTTGGTTGATACCCGGCGGACCAGACAAAGCCGTCGTCGAGGTCGCGGAGGTAGAGATAAAACCCGTCCGCGTCACGAGTTTCGTCGCCAGCCGAGCGCGTAATCGCGACCCCGTCCAATTCCGAGTGGCCGCTTCCGGCTTCGCTGAACCGCAAGCTGTACTGTCCGTTCGAAAGCCGGACAGTCTCGGACGGCACGTAGCGCAGCGAGTCACGATCGCGAGTGGATGCTACCGTACGAGGAATGCCGGTCACTACAGACTTCATGGAACTCCAGAGCAGACGCTCGGCTCGCAAAAACAGCACCGAAAGCGCTTTCATCCCTTTGACCAATGTACTCAGGCGGCGCAAAAAAAGCGAGCCCTTTGCCCGAAAGCTCGTTTTCCCGAGCGTCCGGCAACGGTTCCGGCCCTGTATATAGAACTGAACGGGTGCGACCAAATCAAACGCGGCCGGCACGATTTTGCGACCACGCCTATCGCGGTCATTCCGCGTATTGCACGAGTTCAGCCGACAAACTGGCCGGCGACACGGCTAAGTGGATGGTGTGGTGCAGCCCATCTCAGTCTTCCCTGGAACCAAATGCGGCTGGCGTTCGGGTTAAATCGCGTTCATTGCGAGTCGTCTACGAAATTACTCGAGTCACCGTCTGTTTAATAGCAGTCTTGCAGGATTGACTACGAGAATTCTGGAGCCAATTCCAGCTGGAATTGGGAACACTCTGTCGGCCCCACCCAGCAGTATGTGCGGGCAAGGGGCCGGTTGGATTTACCTCTTCACGTTGTTCGTCGATTCGCGCCCTAAATTGCGACCGACGCGCTTTCAGCATCCCCGAGAATGCTTTACCGTTATAAGGGAAATGTATTGGGTGGCGCTTCGTGGCGTCTTATTCCCCCGAGTGTCGGTATCCGAAAGGACATGTTCATGTCCGAGCACCAGCGGCATACAACTGCTGCGGCGGACCGTGTGCCGTGGAGTCAACTAATTGCGTATGGCATGGGTGGATTGATTCCCATCGCAATATTCAATATCGCCGGCCAGCTCATGGGGCTGCTCGGCAATATCTCGCTCGGATTGAGCGCGTTCTGGCTGGGAACGATCATGATCATTCCGCGGCTCTGGGACGCGGTTTCTGATCCGATTGTCGGCCACCTTTCCGACCGGACGCGAACCCGCTGGGGACGGAGGCGCCCGTTCATCTTACTAGGCGGCATCGGAACCGCATTGAGCTTTGTTGCCATGTGGTGGGTTCCGCGCGGCGATTGGTTCAAATCATTTTTCGCGAGCCAAGCCGCGTACAATTGGTTCCAACTTGCGTACATTCTCGGCGGGCTGCTTTTTTTCTTCACTGCCACGACGGTTTTCGAGATTCCTCACGGCGCGCTCGGAATGGAAATGTCCGGCGACTATCACGAGCGTACTCGCCTTTTCAGTGCAAAGAGCTTTCTCGGCAATTTGTTCGCCATGGGAACGCCGTGGCTGATACTGCTCGCGGGCCCCAACTATTTCGGCACGCCAGGCGGTGACCTCGTCGATGGCATGCGACGCCTGTCGCTGATTATCGCCGCTGTTTTGATTCCACTGACGATCTGGTGGTTCGTCGCGCTTCGAGAACCTTCGATAATCACCGCAACAGAACAGCGGAAGGGCACATTTTGGAGCGACATGCGCGCCACCGCCGGGAATTCCACATTCATCAAGCTGGTGTTAATCATTTTTACGTTAGCGATGGGTTTTAACTTTGTCGCGCTGTTCGGTTACTATATCCAGATTTTTTACCTCTATGGCGGCGATGCGACTGCAGCCGGTACGCTGCTTGGTGTCAGCGGCACGATTTGGGCGATAACCGCGCTTGTTGCCGTTTTTCCGCTGAATTGGCTTAGCAAGCGCTACGGGAAGAACACGACTCTTCTGATTGCGATCCTGCTGATGTGTGCGGCACAATTGTCGAAAATCGTTTGTTATCGTCCGGGAGTGCTGTTTCAGTTCGATTCGCCACTGTGGATTTGCAAGGCTTCTGAATGGCTGCACCACTGGTCGCGGCTGTTTCCCGTTGTTGATCGGACGATCACCGTACCTGCTCCCTTTTTGATCCTAATTCCTATGATCCTTTTGTCTGCCGGAATGTTGATGTTCTTCACATTGGGATCCTCGATGGTCGGCGATATCTGCGATGAAGACGAACTCAACTCGGGGAGACGTTCTGAAGGCAGTTACTACGCCGTCTACTGGTGGTTCATTAAGATGGGGACCGCCTTCGCCAGCTTCGTGACAGGCGCACTTCTGGTCTACACGACTTTCGACGAACAGCAAAATGTTCTCGTCGACAAAATGATTGGCCATGTTGCCGCCATTAAAGCCGAGGCAGACGCCAGCATTAATGCCAGCATGGTTTCCGCGAAACT
>DASZZA010000928.1:0-4301 GCA_035545135.1 Lacipirellulaceae bacterium
AAAGTGTCTGTCGGCGTCCCGTCAGGAGCGCCCCATTGGTCATTCGCACGTCGCCAAAAAATTTTTTATGCGCAAGTGCCTTATCGCCGCTGATGTCGATTTGGTCCAAATGCGTGCGGACCAGCAATGCTTTGACGTGAGAGACCCCCTCGAATTGCTTTGCACGAAACTCTTGCGACGCCGATAACCATGAGTCGCGGTAGCTCGCTAAGTCGGGAAACACCAGCTTCCAGTCATCTGGATTCGTCGATTGAAAGCACCGTACACCCTCGAACGCCTCTGCGTCGAAGTCGTTTTCAACGAGCGACCACTCCCCGCGGGCAAACGCTTCGCAGTCGGCCGCCACCAGCCGCTGCCAAATCGTGTAGCGATCGGGTTCGGTCTGGCGATCGAATGGATTCATGGCGGCCGCTACTTGCAGCCGAGCTTATCGGCCAAATCGAGAAAGTCGGTCGCGCCGACGTCGTACCGATAAGGCGTCTCATCGTACGGCAAATCGTAGCGATTTACATACGCCGCGCGAAAACCGGACGCCCGCGCACCTACCGCGTCGAAGCTGTGGGCCGACACCATCATGATCTGGCAGGGCTCCGACTTGAGTATCCGGGCTGCGTATCGATAAACCTGCGGGTTTGGTTTAAACACGCCGACATCCTGCACCGAAATGGCGCGTTCGAATTTCACACCGATGCGGTTCTTCACGACTTCGTTCAAGTAGTCATTCTCACCATTGGAAAGGACCACGATGCGATACTTGCTCCGCAGCCTCTCCAATCCGGCGACCGAATCCGGAAAGGGATTCAGCTCATGCCAGCCTTCCATGATTCGTTTGACGTCAGCATCGTCGAACTGAAACTTGAAGGAACGCAACGTGTAGAGCAACGCCCGGCGGCAAGAGTCCAGATAGCCAAAATGCCCCGTGCAAAACTGATTGTCCTGATATTGTTCGAGCCGTTGTCGCGAGCGCCAGCGATCCCAGAGTGCGTCGAGCGAGATATCGGATTTTTTGGCCTTGAGAAACTCGTTCAGCCGCGGAGCATGACTACCGCCCAGATCGAGGATGGTGCCATAGGCGTCGAATGTGAGAGTTTCAACAAGGTCGATCGGGCTCATCAGGCAAGTCCTTTCAGTAGGGGCGATTAACGCTCTTCGAAAGTTTCACATCGATTTTACTGTAACAAGCTCCTCCTGTGAATGATCGATCCGAATCGGGTTCCGCAGCGGCCGGCCGAAACCTTCGAAGGATATCGACATCACGTCGCCGTCCTCGAGCCGCAACCGGTCTTTGAAGCTGAACATGTCGGCGCCGAAGAAGTGAATGTGCACGTCGCCCGGCCGGCGATGTTCGGCGTGCTTGAAGTGATGGTGCTCCAAATTCGCAAGTGTGTGGCACATCGACTGTTCGCCGCTCGATTGGGCGGCTTGCCAAATGATTTCGCCGCCGCGCTCGATCGTCACGTGGCCCGGCACGTTGTCGAAGTTCGCATCGATGACCAGTTCGGGCCCCAGCGCGCAAGCGCGCAACTTCGAGGTGGCGAGGTACAAGTAGTTCTGAGCTTCCAGCACGTGATCCGAAAACTCGTTTCCTTGCGCAAGGCCGATCCGGTACGGCGTGCCATCGAAACCAATCAGATAAACCCCGGCGATCTCCGCTTCATCGCCTCCGTCCATCGCGTGCGACGGCACGTCGAGTGGCTGATTATGTGCGCGCAGAATCGTGCCGACGCCTTTGTAAAACCACTCCGGCGCCGCGCCTATCTGTCCTGCCGCGGGCCGACCTCCCTCCAGACCGATCTGAAATATCTTCATGCTGTCGGTGGTTGGGTGTTGGGCGTCTGGTGTCAGGTGTCCGGCCTCCGATGCGTGCATCGACTGTCGATTTTCCGCACTTCCTTTGTGCGTCAAACCCGTTCCGGTAACGAAGCACCGGCTCGATTCGGGATGATCAATGGGCGGCGCAAGTTGCCACTCTGATTGGCCGGCGTACACGGCGTCATAATCCATGTTGTCATCCGAAGTTATTCGGTCGATACAGTCGTGCAGCTTTTGCCTTTCATGAATGGCTAATTGAGCGAGTTCATAAACCGATGTACAGTCGCGCAGCAAACGCAAACGTGGCTCCTCGACAACCGCCACGCGGCGCCCCTGATCTGGATGTGAAACTTGAACGATTCTCATCATCTGAACTTGGCTGGAGTTGATATTGTAACCGCAGATGGACGCAGATTAACACAGATGCGTTGGCAAGGGCAGGAGCGCATCGAGAATTAATGAGGACCGCGCGGCTAATGGAACTAATGCGAAGCGTAAGCGCGGAACTTTCTCGCTTGCCAACATTATGCAACTGCTGGCGATTGCCAATCCCGATGGGGATTGAATCATTCAGACTGGCGTTTGGCCGCGAAGCGACCTACCCCAGGTTTCGAGTCGCGAACGGGACAACGCTGAAGGCGTTGGTGTCATGCGGCTGCGATACCAACCCGTACCGGGTGGTAAGTGTGGTTGGTCTATCTACCCGGGGTAGGCTTGCCAAGCCGGCCAACCCTGGGCTGAATGATGGAATCCCGTTGGGATTCGTCGCGTGGCGTCTATAATGCAACGCGACCATTGGTCAAGTGAACGCACCGCCCGTAGTATTTGGAGAGCTAGCGGCATCGACTGAGAGTCTGTTGAAAACTGTAGTCGGCCTCGATGAGGCCGGCGGTTTTTTGGAGTTCCGGGGTCGCAGACTCCGGATGCCGAATTTGCTGGGGGGGCAAATCAATCGCCGCCAAGGATGAGTTTCATGCGTGCAATGGTGCTGCCGAAAATCGTCTCCCTTCGGGAATTCGAAACACCGCTTGAATTGGTCGATTTGCCGGTGCCGCAGCCGCGCCGCGGCGAGGTGCTGGTTCGGGTAGCCGCCTGTGGCGTGTGCCATACGGAGCTCGACGAAATTGAAGGCCGCACCCCGCCGCCCGTGCTTCCAGTCGTCCTTGGGCATGAAGTCGTCGGCTTCGTCGAATCGCTTGGCAAAGGAGCGACGAAATGGAAGCAAGGCGATCGCGTCGGCATCGGTTGGATTCATTCGTCCAGCGGCGAAGCGGATGAGAATGTCAGCCCCGCCTTTCGCGCCACCGGCCGCGACGTGAACGGCGGCTACGCCGAATTCATGACCGTGCCCGAGGAATATGCCTATTCGATTCCGCCGCTATACTCCGACGTTGAAGCGGCGCCGCTTTTATGCGCAGGCGCCGTCGGTTACCGAGCGCTCAAGCTCACTGGCCTTGCCGACGGCGAACGGCTCGGCCTTACGGGTTTCGGCGGCTCGGCGCATCTTGTATTACAACTAGCCCGGCACCAATATCCAAATTCTGAAGTCTTCGTCTTCGCACGGGACCAGGCGGCGCGCGAATTTGCTATCCAACTGGGTGCGGTCTGGGCGGGCGGTACCGAGGAGCGCGCCCCTGAGCTTCTGCATACCATCATCGACACGACTCCGGTCTGGAAGCCGGTCGTCGAGGCGTTGGCAAACCTTCGTGCCGGCGGACGGTTGGTGATCAATGCGATCCGCAAAGAAGATGTCGACAAAGACTGGCTGCTGAAACTTAGCTACCACGATCACCTGTGGATGGAGCGCGAAATTAAAACAGTGGCAAACGTCACGCACTACGACATCCAAGAATTCCTGCCGTTAGCGGCCGAGGTACCAATTCGGCCGGAAGTCGCCACGTATCGGCTCGAAGATGCCAATCGGGCCCTCATCGAATTGAAACGCGGGCGCATCAAGGGAGCGAAGGTCCTGGCTATCAGCTGACCTTCTACGAGCGTTCAGCCGTATTTCCCAAGCAAAGCATGCCGCTAGCCATCATCGACGTAATGGGGAAGGCAGTTACTACGGCACGGGCACGACGGTGCTGCCCGTCGTGAAATCCTTGACAAAAGTAATGGGGAAAACGGCATACACGCCGCGGGTGAAATACAATTCGATGACGTCGTCCGCACAGAGAATCCGCGACTTGGGCACGATTACCAAATCGTTGTCGCGGAGCCAGACGTCGTTAACGGGGCACGGATCTTTCCCAAGCAGCGGGCCGTGAATATTGATCCTTGTCGCTTTCAGGCACCAGTTCTCATCACGCCGGAAGACGACAACTTCTTTCAAATTGCCGCCGTTGTTGAAGCCGCCGGCCAATGTAATGGCCTGCATCACCGTGGTCGGCCCTTCCAGCGTGTATCGGCCAGGCGTCTTCACTTCGCCGCCGACGAACACATAGCTTGTCGCGCGATCGGTCAACGATGGAGACACCAGTAAACCGGGT
>DASZZA010000929.1:0-4561 GCA_035545135.1 Lacipirellulaceae bacterium
GCGACGTACAACGGGCTGATGTTCGCGACGCCGCTGTTGCCGAAGCTTGCAGAGAAGCACCCGGGGTGGTCGGTTCTCTATCACCAACCGGCGCCTGGACAGATTCTTTATAACTGGCCCGTCGTGGCCGTGTTTTCGGCAGCTGCCATCGGGGCGTTCGTGTGGCTGCATCGGCTACCGTACCAGGCGACGCGCGAGGAGCAGCTTAGCGACGCGAGATCCCGGCAATCGCATCATCCGCTGGCGGCGAGCGTGCCAAGTAGTGCAGAATGATTGTCTCGCTTCAAGCTCGCGTCGTTTTTCCGGTCGATCGACCGCCGATCGAGCGCGGCGTGGTGACGATTGACGGCAAGCGAATCGTTGCCGTCGGGACAATGGCGGAGGGGGATGAAACAGTTGATCTGGGAAATGTGGCGCTCTTGCCGGGACTCGTCAACACGCACACGCACCTCGAATTCAGCTATTTACGGAAGCCGCTGGGCAAGCCCGGGATGCCGCTGGTCGATTGGATTCGGCTGGTGATTGGCGAGCGTGGGCGAGCGAATCGATCGACGATCGACTCGTTTCAACATGGCGTCCGCGAGAGCCTCGAGTGCGGCGTGACGACGATTGGTGACATCGTCACGAGCGTGCCCGGAGGTCTTTCGGGATGCGATGTCACGGCGTTTGCCGAGATTATCGGTTATTCGCGGGTACGCGCCGATTCCGCGTTCAATCACCTGACCGATCAACTGGATTGTTTGATGCAAGCTGCGAACGAATCGGCAGGGATCGAGCCTGCCCAATCGCAAATTGGAATCAGCCCCCACGCGCCGTACACAGTTTCCCCAAGTTTGTTGAAGCGAGTCATTCGCTTAGCATTTGAGCGCGGGTTGCCGGTGGCGATGCACGTGGCCGAATCGCCGGACGAGCTTGAATTGCTCGGCAGTGCCAGCGGTCCATTTCGCGACTTGCTCGAAGAGCGGAGCATGTGGGACGCCGAGTCGATTCCGCGCGGCAGCCGGCCGCTCGATTACTTGCGGATGATTTCCGACGCACCGAGAGTTCTTGCGATTCATGGCAATTACCTCGATGATGAAGAGCTAGCCTTCCTGGGCGCGCGTCGGGATCGGATGTCGCTCGTGTATTGTCCGCGGACGCATGCTTACTTCGAGCATCCGCCGTATCCGCTGGATCGCGCCCTTGCGGCCGGCGTGCGGGTCGCGCTGGGGACGGATAGCCGCGCGTCAAACCCGGACTTGAGTTTGCTGGAGGAGATGCGGCACGTTGCCAAGTCGCATCCCCAAGTAGATCCGGCGCACATTCTTAGCATGGGAACACTGAGTGGAGCTGAGGCGCTGGGTCGCAGCGGCGAAGTCGGCAGCATAACGGTCGGAAAACGGGCGAACCTTGTCGCCGTGCCGGTTCGCGACAACGAGCGCGCAAAGCCTGAAGAAATCTTGCAAGCGATTCTTGCCGATGACGTTGCACCGTCGTCGGTTTACTTAGCGGGGCGCCGGCTGTAGGCGCCGTTGTACTCCGGGTCGCCGGCTTGGAACGACCAGGTAGTCATAGGCGTTTTTGATGGTCGGCGCCAGGGCGATGGCATCGATCCGCAATTCGCGATTGTGGAAGCTGCCCGCGATGCCCACCGGCGGGCTATCGCGGAACGACCTGACGAGCCGGCCGCCGATAATGGGAACGCCAATCGTGGCGCTTGCCAAATGCTGTTCCCAGTCGATGTAGCGGTGCGGGTCGAAGAAAACGCGCCATTCGGAGTCGGCCGGCAGCAGGCGATTGCTGACGTTCGTTTGGTCGCGGTTCCAATCGATCGGTTGTTTGCGGTCGAGGAGCTTCAGGGTTGCCGCGACTTGTTCCGGCGTGGCGATCGCGATGAGCACCGTGTTATCGTCGACGCGGACCATCCACACGCGCATCTTGCCGCCTGGTCCGAATAGCCGTTCCATGGCTTGACGAACTTCGGGCAGCACGGGAGCTGCGCCAAGTATCGAGGTAATATCGAGCGAATATTGCGTGGCCGCGCGGCCGCCGACTTTCGTTTCCTCGATGTCGTAAATCAGCTTCGTTTCGCCGTCGGCATCGCGGTTGGCTTTATTCCACAACCGCATGACTTCGGCCGAATGCTTTTGGAAATCGTTGGCGGAGGAGACGCGAAGGGCCAGGAAATCGTTCGTGTAGACGGGCTGCGGTCTTGCGCCGGGCTGCGTCAGTACGACCACCGACTGGACATCCGCGGCAGCCTGTTCTACTGCCGCATTTATCTGCTGGAGCGTGTCATCATCAAGTTCGGTGTGCTCTTCGGTTTTTAGATCGCTCGCAATCCGCTGCAGCTGCGCCGTTGCTAAGGCGACGGCGACTGGCTTTGGCAGCCGGCCGGCGCCGCTAATGACGAAGCCGCCGCCGTCGTACATGGAGAACGGCAGGGCAACTTTGGGGTTCGCCTCCGCTTCGAGCGGCTCGTTGAAGCCGACGCGCAGACTCGCGCGCATGTTATGGCCGGAGTTGTTCGCAGCTTCGAGCCGCACGCCGCACCCGATCATGTTGACCTGCTCCAACGACCGCGCAATCGCGGGCGAGGCAGCCGTCCACTTGCGGACCTCATCGAGCGCAGCGGCGATCCGGCCCAGCCGCGCTCCGTTTAACCCTCTGGTCGCCAGCACGTTCCGCTGATGGGCCTGGGGTGATTGTCCGAAGAGATCGTCCGCCGAACTTTGGTCGTCGGACCGACCGTTCTCGTCTGCGCCCTCGGCCCAGGAGAGAAGCTCTTTCACACCGGGAGCAAGTGCGATGGCAGCAACATCGTTCTCGTGAATCCATTTCCGCCACACATCGAAGGGATGCGGACCGGCTGTATCGGACACTATGAACGCGACGATGCGATCGCGCTCGTCGGGATCGACAAGCACCGCCCAGTCGCCGACGTGGGCAACGAGCAGATCCTCGCCAGCGACGGTAGCAGCCGCGACCCCGTGCACCGAGGTCGCGCCGATCGCTTTGGCGAAACTGGCGTAATTGGAGACCGGCAGCCACAGGGCGTATTTGCACTCCGATTTGTCGGCATTCGGACCTGGATAGATGACGAGCAGGAAGTCGCCATCGGTATTGAGGCCATTCTGAATATGCGTGACCGATCGCAAGAACGCGAGGGGACTGAAGGTTTTGTTGCGCAGCTCGGATGACAGTGACTGAGCTTTGATATCGATGGCATTGAGGTGGTGCACGACGACGAAACCCAAGGCGTCGTTTGGAACCTGATCGAGTACATCCGCGCCGCGGCCAATGAGCGGGGCGAGAGCCAGAGCGACGAAGGCGACAGCGGTGTGGCAAAGTCGGTGGATGGTCATATCGCATAATTATCCGGCGAGGCTACAAGTACGACAAGAAAGGTTTGATTGGTCTCGTTAGCAGCCTCTGGCACGGCGGGGTTGCAGCGACAAATCGAGCGATTGAACCCGCTGCGGAGTCGGGTGCTAACCGGGTAACCGGCCGCTGGAAGCGATTACTTGCCGGAGAGTTTGCGAGCGGCGGCGACGATGGCCTCCGGCGTCAGGCCGCGATGCTTGTAGATTTCCTGATAGGGGGCGCTGGCGCCGAACGTGTCGAGTCCGATGAACGCGCCGTGCGGGCCCAGATATTTGTCCCAGCATTGGCGGACGCCGGCTTCTACGGCAACGCGCGCCGTGGCGGCCGGCGGCAAAACTTCGTCGCGATAGGCGGCCGGTTGCTCGTCGAACAGTTCGAACGACGGCAGGCTGACGACACGACTGTTGATGCCGGCCGCGAGAAGCTTCTCATGGGCAGTGACGGCGAGTTGTACTTCGCTGCCGGTGGCCATGAGGATGACATCGGGCTGTTTCTTGCCCGGCGCGTCGGCAAGAACGTAGCCGCCACGCGCGAGGCCGGAGGCCGGTGCGAACTTCGTGCGGTCGAGGGTGGGGATGTTTTGTCGGCTGAGAACGAGCGCAACCGGACGGTCGCTTTGCTGCATCGCGACGCGCCACGCTTCGGATACTTCGTTCGCATCGGCCGGCCGCAGCACGAGCAGCCGCGGAATCGCGCGGCACGCGGCCAGATGCTCGATCGGCTGGTGGGTGGGTCCATCTTCGCCGAGGCCGATCGAGTCGTGCGTGAAGACGACGATCGTCGGGATTTTCATGATGGACGCGAGTCGCAGCGCCGGGCGGCAGTAGTCGGAGAAGACAAAAAACGTCGCCCCGAATGCTCGCAGGCCGCAGAGGACCATGCCGTTAACGGCTGCCACCATGCCATGTTCGCGGATGCCGAAGTGCAAGTTGCGACCACCCGGATTGTTCGCTTCCAAATCGCCGCCGGCTTCTTCGAACGTGAGCAGCGTTTTGGTCGAAGGGGCGAGATCGGCCGAGCCGCCCAGCAGCCACGGTACGTTTTTGGCAACCGCGTTGAGCGCTTTGCCGCCGCTAGCGCGGCTGGCCATGCCCTTGGCATCGGCTGGGAACGCCGGCAGGTCTTTGTCCCAGCCTTTTGGTAGCTGGTGCTTCTGAATCATCCACAACTCGGCGGCAAGTTCGGGATATTTCTTATC
>DASZZA010000930.1:0-2565 GCA_035545135.1 Lacipirellulaceae bacterium
GGCTAGAAGCCGCGATTGATGGCCTAGGCGCGAGTCGAGTTGGAAGCGAGCGATTCTTCGACGGTCCATCGCACCGAGAATTTGGATACGACGATAGCTGCGTGTACAAACTGACGGTCGCACAAGTGACCGATTTGCCGCCGGACATTGGTTTACATATCTGTTGTCGCAGGATCGTCTCAGCCGAATCATAGATATGTGTTGATCAAATTCTCGATCATCTCCTGTCGGCCGCTGTGGTTGGGGGTGATGTCGCCCTTTTCGAGCATGTATTTTTCGAGCGACTTGAAGTCGTGCTTACCGGCTTCGATTTCTTTGCCGAGGCCGGTGTCCCAGCTGGAGTAGCGCTCGCGGACGAAGTCCTCGAGCTTGCCGTCGGCGAGCATCGCGTGGGCGATCTTGAGGCCCCGGGCGAAGGCGTCCATGCCGCCGATGTGGGCATAGAACAGATCGATCGGCTCGAAGCTTTCGCGACGGACCTTGGCATCGAAGTTGACGCCGCCTTTGGTGAAGCCGCCGTACTTGAGGACCGAGTACATACACTGCGTAGTGAGGTAGATATCGGTCGGGAACTGGTCGGTGTCCCAGCCCAGGAGCATATCGCCGGTGTTGGCGTCGATCGAGCCGAGGATGCCGGCGCTGCCGGCGACTTCGAGCTCGTGTTGAATCGTATGGCCGGCTAGTGTGGCGTGATTGGTTTCCAAATTCAGTTTCAAGTGATCGATGAGATCGTACTCGCGAAGGAAATTGGCACACGCGGCCGCGTCGGAATCGTATTGGTGCTTGGTCGGCTCCTTGGGTTTGGGCTCGATGTAGAACTGGCCGGTGAAGCCGATTTCTTTGGCGTAGTCGACGGCCATGTGGAGGAAGCGGGCCAGGTGCTCCAGCTCGCGCTTCATGTTGGTGTTCCAAAGATTCTGGTAACCTTCGCGGCCACCCCAGAACGTGTACCCGCTGCCGCCGAGCTCCTTGGTCACTTCGAGCGCTTTCTTTACCTGTGCGGCCGCGAACGCGAACGCATCGGCATTCGGGCTGGTCGCGGCGCCGTGCATATAGCGGCGATTGCTGAACAGATTGGCAGTGCCCCACAACAGCTTGATGCCCGTGCGCTGCTGTTCTTCCTTCAGCACTTTCACGACTTCGTCGAGATTGCGATTCGTTTCGGCAAGCGTGTTGCCCTCGGGCGCCACATCGCGGTCGTGAAACGCATAGAACGGGTTGCCGAGCTTCTCCATGAACTCGAAAGCCACGCGGGCGCGATTTTGGGCGTTCTCAACCGAGTCGGAGCCATCCTCCCAGGGGCGAACGGCTGTGCCGGGGCCGAAGGGGTCGGAGAGCGGATTGCGGAACGTGTGCCAGTACACGACGCTGAACCGCAAGTGGTCGCGCATCGTTTTGTTGCCGACTTTTTCGTCCGGGTTGTAATGACGAAACGCGAGCGGGTTTTTCGATTGCGGACCTTCGTAGCGGATATGGTCGATTTCGGGGAAAGCAGATTTCATGGGTTACCTATAGACGTCGTTCGTAAGCGTGCAGCCGGCGCGAGCGACAGACTGTCTTGCGGCGGCAGGTTGTTTTCAAGACGACTGCGAGGGCTTATTTTACCGGATGGCGCGGTTGTGCCGGGAGGGGTTCGTTGGACAGATTTGCAGCCTACGAGTAGTCTGAAGGGATGGGCTAACTGGCGGGCCGGCGGGACGTTTTTGGTTTTTCGGCCGGCATAGGAACAAAGAAGATGGGTATGCATTCGTTGCGCAGTCGCGCTCTTCCCACGTCGCTGCTGCGCTCGTCGGCCGGCACCGCATATTGGCGTCGACGGCACACTTTTATGAAACAAGCGACCCTGGTCCTCATTGCCAGTGCTTGCGTGGGGCTCAGTTCTTTCCGTGCGCGTGCCGATTCGTTTGTGGAGTTCGACTTCAACATCCATGCGTCACGCGCCAGAAGCACCGCATTTATTGAGCTCTTCGACGATCGGCCGCTGACCACTGCGAATTTTCTTCAATACGTCAACAGTGGTCGGTACAACGGAAGTCTGATGCATCGGCTCGCGCTTGACCAATCCAGCAACCCGTTCGTTTTGCAGGGAGGTGGCTACTATCCTTCGTACATCCAGGAACCGAATACGCCTTTGCAAGAATCGCTTAACCCGAACGTTACCGTGGATCTGGACGGAAACCCTCTGACACCGAATCCAACGGTGCAAAACGAGTACAACAACTCACCGACGCGGCCGAATGTTACCGGCACAATTGCGATGGCAAAGGTATCGGGCGACCCCAATAGCGCGAGTAACCAATTCTTCTTCAACCTGGAAGACAATAGCACCACATTAAATCAGCAGAATAACGGCGGGTTCACTGTCTTTGGCGGCGTGATCGGCGATGGAATGACGCTGATCAATGCGTACGCTCAGCAGCTCCCGATCGTGAATTTGAATCCGGACACGAACGACGACGGAAAACCGGATGCGGGCCCCTTCGACACCGTGCCAATCGTCTTCAGCAGCAATTTTTTCGTACCGCTCATATTAAACCGTGCCAAAGTCGTGGATTACCTTGGCAA
>DASZZA010000931.1:0-4997 GCA_035545135.1 Lacipirellulaceae bacterium
GTGCCATTCGCGCGCTGCTCGATCTAGCGCCAAAGACTGCTCGGCGCATCGGACCGGATGGCCGCGAAGAGGAAATCCCTCTCGATGAAGCGCGTGTCGGCGACCGACTTCGCGTGCGGCCCGGTGACAATGTGCCTGTCGACGGCATGGTCATTGAGGGCCGCAGCGCCGTGGATGAATCGATGATCACAGGCGAGTCGATGCCGGTCACCAAGTCGGTCGGTACCAGCGTAATCGCCGGCACAACCAACCAATCAGGTGCACTCGTAATCGAGACGCGCAAGGTCGGCATGGACACAATGCTGGCGCAGATTGTGCAGATCGTCGCGCAAGCGCAGCGTAGCCGCGCACCCATCCAAAGACTGGCCGATCGCGTTGCAAGCTGGTTTGTGCCGTCTGTTATTGCCATTTCAGCGCTGGCCTTCTGCGCCTGGAGTATCTGGGGTCCTGAGCCACGGTTCACTTACGGCCTGGTTGCGGCCGTGACCGTCCTCATCATCGCATGCCCATGCGCTTTAGGCCTCGCTACGCCGATGTCGATCATGGTGGGGATTGGTCGTGGTGCGCAATTCGGCGTGCTGATCAAGAATGCCGATGTCCTGGAGCGTTTGGAAAAGGTCGACATACTTGTTGTCGACAAGACTGGTACGCTTACCGAAGGAAAGCCAGCGGTTACCGTTATTGTGCCCTTAGGTGAGTACAACGAAGTTGCCGTGCTGCGGCTCGCAGCGAGCGTTGAACAGGCCAGTGAGCATCCGTTAGCCGCTGCGATTATTCAGGCAGCGGAACGGCGAGGTCTCAAACTCGCCAAAGTGTCAGATTTCGACGCCCCGAGTGGAAAAGGTGTCGTTGCTTCCGTCGAAGGCAACCGAGTCGCGCTTGGCAATGTAAAATTTCTTGCCGATCTCGGCCTCGATGCCAGCTCGTTCCTCATTCAGGCCGAGCAGCTGCGCGCTGACGGTACGACTGCAATCTTTATGTCCATCAACGACGAAGTAGCCGCCCTATTCGCCATTGCCGATCCGGTAAAGCCGACGGCATGGGAAGCTATCAACGGGCTCAAGGCCGACGGTATCCAGGTCGTAATGCTGACAGGAGACAATTGGACGACTTCGAAGGCGGTCGCGCGTCGATTGGGTATCGATGAAATCGAAGCCGAAGTGCTACCCGATCACAAGAGCGAGATCATTCGCCGTCATAAAGCCGCGGGTCGGATCGTCGCTATGGCAGGGGACGGCACCAACGATGCGCCGGCCTTGGTTACAGCGGACGTCGGTATTGCAATGGGTACCGGCACGGATATCGCCATGGAAAGCTCTGGGGTCACACTTGTTAAAGGTGATCTCGTCGGCATCGTCCGAGCCCGACGCCTTTCCCAAGCTGTCATGAGCAATATTCGCCAGAACCTATTCTTCGCCTTTGCTTATAATGCAGCCGGGGTGCCGGTCGCGGCCGGCGCGCTCTATCCCATATTTGGTCTGGTGCTATCACCGATCATCGGAGCTGCAGCAATGGCGCTATCGTCAGTCTGCGTGGTGATAAATTCGCTGCGCTTAGGCCATCTGCGGCTTTAGGAGCCTACGTTTTCAAAGCTCCTTCTAGCGCCCCCGTTTGATTTCGATCAAAGCCAACACGCCCAACCCCGGCCAGAGTTGCTCCATCATCGGAGGCGGCTATGGCAAACGTTGCACAAACGATCACGACGCGAGCAGATGGATCTTCTTGGGTGAGGGCTAATTGGGGGCTTTTGTCAGCGGTCGCTGCCCTGGTGGCGATTTTGTTGCTTCCCACCCCGGAAAATCTGCCCGTTGCGGGCCACCGAATGCTCGCCATCCTGGCGTTTGCGGTCATCATCTGGATGACCGAGGCGATCGATTACGCCGTGTCTGCCATTGTGATCGCTGCGCTTATGGCCTTTTTGTTGGGCCTCGCCCCCAACGTAGCCAACCCAAAAGTGATGCTCGGTACGAGCGCGGCGATGAGCTTGGCTTTCAGCGGCTTTACCACCACGGGGCTGGTGCTTGTCGCCGCAGCGCTTTTCCTTGCAGCCGCAATGACACTGACCGGCCTCGATAAGCGGATAGCCCTCACCATCTTGTCCGCCGTCGGAACGAGCACGCGCAGTGTTGTGGTCGGCACAATCCTGGTCGGATTTGTGATCGCATTCATGGTCCCCTCCACGACGGCTCGCGTCGCCTGCCTTGTTCCGATCACCTTGGGCATCATCTCTGCGTTTGGCGTGAACAAACGCAGTGCCTTTGCCAGCATGCTCATGATTGTCACGGTTCAGACCGCGAGCATTTGGAATGTTGGGATCAAGACCGCAGCCGCGCAGAACATGATCGCGATCGGCTTTATCGAAAAGGCGTTCAATCAGACGATCACATGGGGTGAATGGCTGATCGCAGCCGCTCCATTTGGAGTCATTATGTCGATTGCACTCTACTTTGTAATGACTCGCATGATGCCCCCTGAGCTCGAAGAAGCTCCTGGTGGCATTCAAGGTATCCGCAAGTCGCTGGCGGAACTCGGCGCAATGAAAGCTTCGGAGAAAAAGCTGCTCGCCATATCCCTGACACTCATCGGTTTCTGGGCGACCGAAGGCGTCTTGCATCGCTTCGACACCTCGTCGACTACAGTTGTTGCTGTTGCACTGATGTTCATGCCGGGCATCGGGATTTTAACCTGGAAAGAAGCTCAACCGCGGATTCCGTGGGGCACGGTGATTTTGTTTGGAATCGGCATCAGTCTCGGCACAGCGCTTTTGCAAACCAAAGGCGCGACTTGGCTCGCGGATATCGTTGTTTCGGAGTTTGGTCTGAAAAACGCCACCGCACTCTTCATCCTGGGAGTCATGACGGCCTTCCTTGTGGTCATTCATCTGGGCTTTGCGAGCGCGACGGCTCTTGCCTCAGCGATGATCCCCATCGTCATTGCTGTGCTGAAGGGTGTCGCCACTCCAGGCATTAACGTGATCGGGATGACGATGGTTTTGCAGTTCGTCGTCAGCTTTGGATTTATCCTCGTCGTGAACGCGCCCCAAAACATGGTGGCGTACGGCACCGAAACCTTTACGGCACGAGACTTTGTACGCACCGGGCTAGTGCTGACCGTCTTCGCTGTCGGATTGGTGATGTTACTCGGCGCCACGTACTGGCGCTGGTTGGGTTACGTCTAAGCCCCATGACAAGGCCATCGCTATCCGTTGTTTTTGCCGGCAGTGGCGGCGCCGGCGCGATGACTGCGGGGACATTGTTTCTACAAGCCGCGGCTTCGGCCGGCTATTACGGCGTAATGACGCAGCTATTCGGCGCACAGGTGCGCGGCGGGGAGTCGGCGGCCTTGGTCCATATCTCAGTCAACCCCGTCGAATCCCCGCCAGATTTTTTTGATGTGTTCGTGGCCATCGATTGGAAGAAGATCGATCAATTCGCGCCGGAAATTCCGCTTAATGAAACGAGCGTCGTCATTGCAGACCCATCAGCTGGTCCCGTGCCGGGTAGCATTGCCAAATCGAGGCCGCGCATTTTCGAAGTGGCATTCGACGATCCTGGCGTTACCAAGCTTGAGCAAGCGTTGCGGGGCCGCCGCGCAAATGTTTGTGCTGCCGGCCTGATCGGCGGCTTGATTGGTTTGTCGATCGAGCAGTTGGAAGCCGCGTTGGAAACTGCACTCGGCAAGAAAAGCAAAGATGTCCTCGAATCTAACCGACGAGCGTTGCGGCACGGGATTGGCTTGGCGAAGACGCTCCCGCTTTCATTGCAGTTAAGCAGCCCCACCTCCGACGATGATCGCTGGCTGATAACCGGTAACCAAGCCGTTGCTTTTGGCGCGCTTCGCGGTGGAGTCCGCTTTGTAGGTTGTTATCCGATCACGCCGGCGACCGACCTGGTCGAATGGCTCGCACCTCGGATACGGGAACTGGGAGGTAATCTCGTTCTGGCAGAGGACGAGCTTGCGTCGATTAATATGGTGCTCGGCGCCTCGTACGGAGGGATCCCCGCGATGACTGTAACGGCGGGTCCCGGCCTTGCGTTGATGACGGAAACAATTGGGCTTGGGGTTGCTGCGGAAATTCCCGCCGTAATCGTGGATGTGATGCGTGCCGGCCCATCTACAGGAATAGCGTCGAAGACAGAGCAAAGCGATCTCAACATCGCAATCTACGGAGGGCACGGCGACGCGCCCCGCGTTGTTGTAGCGCCAATTTCGATCGGTGATTGTGCAGTCACATCCGAATGGGCCGTCTACATTTCTGAGAGGATGCAGACGCCCGTACTCGTACTATCGGATCAAGCGCTTGGGCAAGCCAAAGCGGCAATCCCGCGTCCGCTGCGTCGTCCGCCTCCGAGCAAGCGACTTGTGGAAAGTGCGACCACTGGTCCGTTCAAACGCTACGCTGTTGGCGCCGATCCGGTAACCGCGATGCCGTTACCTGGCACTCCGAATCGTGAATGGGTCGCAGAAGGTCTTACGCACAACGAGGCTGGCCTTCCGGTTAGCGGCGCAGGGGCGCATGCGGCGCAAATCAACAAGCGCGCAAGGAAGTTTGATCTATTCGATCCGGGCCCTTTCTGGGGAGAAATGTGGGGGGAGGGCGATACGGCGATCATAACATTCGGATCGTGCGTCGCTTCTGCGCGTGAGGCGGCCGCACGTCGGACAGAGGCCGGGCAGCCAACGCGTGTCATTGCGCTGCGCGTTCTGTCACCTGTTCCCCGTAAGGCAATCCTCGGAAAGCTAGAAGGTGTGAAGCGTGTCGTCGTGCTCGAGCAAAATCACAGCGGACAATTGCTTAAACACCTGCTGGCGAACAAAGCCGTGCCCGTTTCAGCTGAGGGTATTTCAAGGCCGGGCCCACTGCCTTTTCGCCCAAATGAAATTGTGCGCCAACTCGCATAGAGCCGACGATGAATGATTTAAGCCCCGAAGTTGATAGATCCTGCGCTCTCAGAGCAAAGGATTTCAGTTCCGGCGCACACCCTATCTGGTGCCCT
>DASZZA010000932.1:0-5855 GCA_035545135.1 Lacipirellulaceae bacterium
AAACTCAACAGTGGCTTCGCCACCGCCGATCTGAGTTTCGCTCGTATACGTCTGCGGCGCATTGATAACGATATGGCCGCCGTTGGAGGAACCAAAACGTACGGCGCTTCCGGTGCCGACATCCTGAAACGTCGCGTTGACAATCATTCTGGATCCGCTATTGGCCTGCAGAATGACGACCCTGCCCACGTCGTCGCCGCCGTTGGAAGAAGGATTCCCGAGATAAATGACGCTTGAACCGGGCGTGGCGCCGAGCGTTAACGTTGTTCCGGTCGCCGTCATTTTATTGAAAATGGTGCGTGTGGTACCGCTGGCGATCGCAATGTCGCCGGCCAAGACGATGGAGTTTTCGCCGGCGAAATTCATGCCGCCGTCGAGATCGAAGTCGTTGGGAATCGTGTGGGTTCCGCCCACGGCACGAAATTCCACGGAATTGCCCTGAAACACATTGTGCACTTTGCCCGTACCGAAGGGGGAATCAGTACCAATCTGAATGCTGCCCTGGCTCCCGGTGTTTGCCTGAATGAGCGTCCCACCGGAATAGGTGTTATTTCCATTGATGAGGAAATTATTGTTGGTCGTCCCTGCGCTACCGCCGCCGCTTGGGGCGAACAGGTCCAGTGCACCTGGTCCGGATATATCGCCGTTCAGAGCAGTTGCAGTGGTCGCCGTACCGTCCTGGCCATTCGTGATGGACAGGATGCCACCGCCGATATTCACATCGCCGAACGTGAGGCCCACCAGGCCCGTACCAACCAGAGCGCCCCCGTTGGAAACGTTGTTTACGACCAGCATTCCGTTTGGACCAGGAATCTGAACGCTCGCGTTAATCGTCTGAGGATTCGTGACGGTACTGTCGACCAGAATACCCCCCAGGTCATCGAAGCTGAGCGAGTCGCCCGGCAACTGGCCGATGGTGTACGCGGCGGCGCTTGCGGTCTGGAACACAAGATTACCGATGGGCTGAGCCGAACCGCCCAAGCTGATATTCGTATTTCCATTGCCGGCGTTTTGGAAGGACGCGATCGCACCGCTTCCGGGGACGCCCGAATCCCAATTACCAGACTTGGTCCAGTCATTATCGATCGATCCGGTCCACGTTTGACCGCAGGCGACGGTGGCCACAGCGATTGTGACAAGTATCGCGCCAACCGAGGTGCGCGACGAGGAAAACATCGTCATGTCAAATTCCTCCTGGAAATCGAACGGCAGTTTCCCAGTGTCAAGTCTAATTTCCCAATATTAATGACTTGACTTGTTTCTGTCAACAAAATCAACATCCCCGCCGACTGAAAGTTCCAGATATTTTGCAATGTTGTCGCCCCCCCCATAGGAGCAATGTGGGCTCAAGTTCACGAATTATTTACCAATTGCCTGACTGGCGAGGGGGCTAGCAGGGTGACATGCGGCCAGTGCGAGACTCACCGATGGAGCGAGCGTCGGGTATTCAATCGGATTCGGTGCGATCCGCTTGGTCCGAGCACTGTGCGGTAATTGATGGGGCCACGCTAACGCTTAACTGTTCAAGGCCCCTTACGTGCGCGTCCGCCGAGCGCTGACAATTTTGCTAAGTATCGGATGATATTGGCGGATGTGGTACGAAAGCGCTTTTCGCGCCTGCGCCCAGTTTCGTTCTACCAGAGCACTAAGGATAGCCTGGTGCTGGCGAACCGTTTCGATCGCCGTCTTGCGATCCTGGTCTTCCCAATCAAACAGGATTTCGTAGTACGAGCCGTGGCGCTGGAAGAAATCTTTAATATACGAATTGTTCGCCTTTTCGATGAAATACGCATGCAGGGAATTGTCTATTTTCACCGGCTCCGATTCATCAACCGGGACGACATTCTTACTCAAGAGCGCTTGCAAATCTCGATCCACCAAACGTGGCCGCGCCAGGCTCAGCGCTTTCAATTCGAGCACTTCGCGCACTTCGAGAAATGACTGCATATCTTCCTGGCGGAACGGCCGAAGCTGCCAACCGCGGCGCGGGATGTGGTCTAACATTCCAGAGCCCGCGAGCTGGTGAAAGACATTCCGAATGGCAGAACGACTAACCTTGTACCTTTCAGCCATCGCCTCTTCGCGCAAGTAAACGGGATCTCCTTTCAGGCTGAGTTTGATCAGGTCATTGGCAACTACCTTCGACAAATCGCGGGGTTGAGGAAGATGAGGGCGAAGCTTTCGCTTGGTTCGACCGTTAACAATCGTCTTCGATTGAATAACAAGCCGTCGATTAGCGCCCTTCTTCAGCAGGCCATCTTCAATCAGCCCCGCCACGGCGCATCGCACGGGGGTAAAACTAACTCCATACCATTTGGCGATCGATTCAAGCGTCAGCGGCGTAGGGAGATCGCCGCCCGCCTCGACGCGGAATTTCAGATCGTCTTTGATTTGAGCGGTCAGTGTCATGTTATCATGATACTTGACATTGTCGACAAAAGAAAGTATACAGCATCTCAGAATTCCACTTCGCCTGTCCACACGTATCATTCACGAGAACGCAGCCATGAATCGGCCAGACGCGGCGAGCAACCACGAACGATCCTTTGAACACGCGCGTGAAATCACACGGCGCGATGTTTTGCGTATTTCCGGAGCTGCGGCGGCAGCATTGGCCGGCGGGCTCACGTTTTCGGTAGGGCGTGCCTACCCGGCGGGAGCGCGCAAGAAGATTCGCATGGGCGTGGTGGGCGGCAATTTCGGCAGCACTTTCTTCTGGCACGAGCATCCGGATTGCGTGGTGACCGGTGTTACCGACCTTCGTCCCGACCGGCGGAAGAAACTCCAGCGCGTTTATCACTGCGATACCGCGTACGATTCGCTCGAGGAAATGGTAAAAAAGGCCAAGAATATCGACGCGGTCGCCATTTTCTCCGGGGCTCCTGATCACGTCAAGCACGCGACCATGTGCTTCGACCGCGGCTGGCACGTCGTCTCCGCCGTGCCGGCCTGCTTTTCGCTCGAAGAGGCCGAGCTCCTAAGGAACAAGGTCGAGCAAACCGGTCTGACATACATGATGGCCGAAACTAGCTATTATCGCCAGCCGTGCATTTTCGCACGGGGACTGCATGAAAAGGGCGTGTTTGGCAAGATCTTCTATACCGAAACCGAGTATTACCATGACCGCGGCGATTTGCACCGACTTGCTACCGACAAGTCCAGCCGGTTTTTCATGCCCGATGGTTCTCACTCTTGGCGGTGGGGCCTTCCGCCAATGCACTATCCCACGCACGCCATTGGGCTGCTTGTAGGCGTAACAAAAGAGCGCATCGCCAAAGTCTCCTGCTTAGGCTGGGGCACGGGCGATCATCCATTTCTCACCGACAATGCCTACAAGAATCCGTTTTGGAATGAATCGTCCATCATGCAGACGAACCGGGGCAACATGATGCGTTGTAACGTTTTCTGGTTGTGTCCTGCCGCGGGCGAACGGGCGCAGTGGATGGGCGACAACGCCATTTTTTATATGGACAAAGTCGGCGTTCACGGGCCTAAGCTGAAATTTCGCACGAAGGGCGAAACGGCAAGCCAGTTCGATTTGCCCGTTCAATCCGGCGGCGACGTGGAGATACCAGCCTATTGGAAGACCGACATGCTGCCATCACCGATGCGCCACCAGTCTGGCCACGGCGGCTCCCAGGTGTTTCTCAGCGCCGAATTCATCAACGCTCTCTTGGAAGAGCGAAGCCCGACGGTCGATGTTTACGAAGCGCTTGCCATGACGGTCCCCGGCATCGTCGCGCATCAGTCGGCGCTCAAAGGCGGAGAACAGCTTAAGGTTCCACAGTTCGACAAGACACGAGCTTGAACCGTTGGAGCCAGACCGCGATGGACGGTGCCGTATCGTTTCCACTTAGTTGGGGCGACTACACGACGTTCGGCGCCTATCTCATTGGGCTAAGCGCCATCGGTTGGTGGGCAGGGCGGAAGCAGAGCGCCGATGCCGACGACTATTTTCTCGCCGGTCATTCGCTTCCCTGGTACGTCGTCGGCGGTTCTTTCATTGCGTCGAATATCTCTTCCGAGCATTTCGTCGGCATGATCGGCGCCGCGACCATCTACGGTATTTGCGTCGCGATGTCCGAATGGGGCAACGTGCTATCGTTTTCGCTGTTGATCTGGGTTTTTATACCGTTCCTTCTAGCTTCTCGTGTGTTCACGGCGCCAGAATTCATGGAGCGGCGGTTCCACCCGATCCTGCGTCATTTTTTTGCCGTTCTTACCGTTATCAGTTGCGTGGTGGCGTTTCTCGCGGCGCCACTCTACGGCGGCGGCCTCGCTTTACAAAGCTTATTCGGATGGGGTTTGTGGACATCAATTATCTTTCTGGGCGTCGTCGCGGGCTCGTGGGCCGTTTATGGCGGATTGCGGTCGGTGGCCTGGACCGACTTGTTTACCGTGATCGTCATGGTCGTCGGAGGCCTGCTAGTCACGCTACTCGGGCTCGAGATGCTCTCCGGCGAATCGCATTCCATTCTCGACGGATTCCGGATCATGATAGAGCGCAATCAGGCTCACTCGGGAATCTGGAAGGAGGTGGTTCAGCGCAATGCGGAGCATATTGCGCATATGGCGACGTATAATCGCCTCTCCGTTATCCAACCAGTGACGCACGAGACTAATCCGTGGCCCAGCCTGTTTCTGGGCGTGTTTTCTGTGAGCATCTGGTACAACGTGATCAATCAGTTCATGATCCAGCGCGTGCTCGGCGCAAAGAATATGTACCATGCTCGCATGGGAATTGTTTTCGCGGGCTTTCTGAAGGTGCTGATGCCGGCGATCGTCATCCTTCCCGGCTTGATACTTTTCGCACATCGGCCCGAGATCTTGGAGTTGCCCTGGAAGGAAATCCGGCCCGAAGCAGACAAGGGTTACATCTATCTGATTCAGACCTTGGTGCCCGTCGGGCTACGAGGCTTGTTTCTCGCGGCCTTTTTCGGGGCCATTCAATCCCACGTGAATGCGGTCCTTAATTCGACGGCCACTGTCGTCACGCTGGATATTTACCAACGGCTTGTGAATCCGCACGCGAGCCCCAAGCATTACGTGGTTTTTGGACGATTGATGACGGTTATCATTCTGATTATTTCAATCGTCATGGCGGGGTACATCAGTCATTTTCGCGGCAGCTTGTTCGTGTATATTCAGACGCTGTATGCATTTTTCGCGCCGCCATTTGGCGCCGTCTTTCTGCTCGGAGTTTTATGGAGACGGATCAATGGACCGGGTGCTATTGCCGCGGTGTTTGCGGGCTTTGTTTTTGGTATCGCCGTCAAAGTGTACGTGGAGTACTTTAACCACCCCTCGTGGTTGGAACCGTATGCGATTCAAGGCATTCTGAATTGGGCCTTTTGCGTCGTGCTTTGTACGGTCGTCAGTTTGTTAACACCGCTCCCGCGACCTGAGCAAGTGAGCGATCAACTTACGATCAATTGGCGCAGGTTGAACCTCTTTGAGAATCTCGGCGCGCACTGGTTTACGAGTGTAGTAACCTGGTGGGCGCTGTTCGTCGTGATTATTCTGACACTCGTTATAGTTTTTTCGGGGCTGGTGCTGTAACGCTATGAAAATCGAGAAAATTGAAACGCTGGTATGCCACGCGCGCATGCGCAATTGGGTGTTCGTAAAAGTAACAACGGATCAGCCAGGTCTGATTGGCTGGGGCGAAGCAACTCTGGAGTGGCATACGCGCAGCATTGTTGGCGCGATCGACGATGTATCGCACCTTTTGATTGGCGAAGATCCGAGCGCCGTCGAACACATTTGGCAAATGATGTGGCGTCAACACTTCTGGCACGGCAGTGGCATCGTACGCGCGACCGCAATTGCCGGCATCGACCTGGCACTGTGGGACA
>DASZZA010000933.1:0-8526 GCA_035545135.1 Lacipirellulaceae bacterium
TTGCGGTTCCAGAACGGATTGCCGGTTCCAGAATCGGTTGACTTTTCGCCCCCAGACTCTTCCGGGTAGTAACTAGCCAGTAGACGAGACTCTTCCATGATCCATCGCGACGACCCCTCTCACACCCCCGACTCGCAGCACGCTTTGGTTGGCGAGCCGCACCGGCCGGGCGACGCCTTAATGGTTCAATCGAATGGCGCGCCGACGACTCCCTTGGCGATTCCCACCGCAATGGCCGCTCCCGCACAAGATGTCCTGCGCGGCGGGATGGACGCGAACACGTTCCTTCATGCTCTGCGTCGGCGGTGGATGCTTGCGCTCGGCATGGCGACCGTCATTGGCGCTAGTGCTGCCATTACAATTTGGTTCGTATGCCCTGAGTCCTCATCAGCGACGGCTCTCTTCGAAGTCCGGCAACAGCAAGATTCACTTATTAATAATAACACACCTCACTCCACGACGGAGTTCGAGATTCTCAAGAAGACCCAGTTGGCGCTGCTGCAAAGCAAATTCCTGCTCCAAGCAGCCCTTCGTGACCCTGGAATCGCCAGCCTCAGTATTCTCGCCGGCGAACGCGACAAGGAAGGATGGTTGCAGGACCATCTCGACGTCGAGTTCCCCCAAAACGGCGAGATCCTTAGCATCTCGCTTTCAGGCTCACCACCGGAGGACTTGGTAGCGCTTGTTAACGCTGTATCCGAGGCCTACAAGAAGGAAGTCCTCGGTAATGAAAAGGCAAGAAAATACAACATTCGCGATATGTTGGAACACAGTCTGCAAACCCTCAACAAAGAAATCAAAAACAAATACGAGGATTACCTCGAAATCGCCAAGGGCATGGGGCGACCCCAAGGCCAAGGTGACGCGCGCGATCCGGAAACCGACCTGCTGTTGCGCGATATTGCCGACACACAGGTTAAAGCCGAAAAAATGACGACGGATCTCTATCAATTGCAGACCGACTATATGATCGCCAAAAGCCAGTTGACTAGCCCGGCTCTGTTTCAAGCTCAGGCTGAAGAGGCCCTCAAGCAGGATCAGAAGTACCTCTACTTGCAATACATATTGAATCAGGCGCAGTTGCAGAAAATGACTTCCACGGGCACCCGAAGCGGCGCGCGCGGTTCAAGCGTCGATCGCCAGATTGCGCAAATGAAACTCACGCTCGATCAATATAGCGCGGAGTTTACAAAGAATTTTGTTCGCGATCTACAGAATAAGCCCAACGTGCCTCTGCAACAGCTTACGCAGAGTTTTAAAACGAACGCCGGTTCGATGAAGCAACAGCTGGATCTTTTGACCAAGTCCCTCGAACAAAAGAGGCAGGAACTTGAAAAGCGCCTGCTCAAGTCTGTCGATCTTGAGACCCGCAGCGACGAGCTCAAGCAACTCCAACAAGTTGCCAACGACATGAGCGTCAAGCTCGAAGGACTTGATATCGACGCCGACGCTCCCGCCCAGATTCGCGAAGTAAACTCAGCCCTCCTTACCAAGAATATTAATACAATGCAGCATTACGCCATTGCAGCCTTTGGCGGCGTGGCCGGTTTCTTTTTGACCTGCCTGGGCATCGCCTATCTTGAGTTCCGCAATCGTAAGCTCAACGGTCCGGCGGATGTCGATGAAGGCCTCGGCATACGCGTCGTCGGCACGCTGCCCGCACTCTCCTCGCGAAAGGCACTCGACGCGACCCACCCCATCGTTGCGCAGCTTACCGATTCCATCGACGGCGTGCGAACGATCCTCATGCACGACTCAACATCGAAGCGGCGTCAGGTGGTGTTGGTGACGAGTCCTGCTACCATGGAAGGACGCACAACCGTTGCCAGTCAGCTTGCCGCGAGCCTGGCACGGGCTGGCCGCCGCACACTGCTCGTCGATGGCGATCTTCGCCGTCCGGCACTACATGCTCTTTTTGACGTTCCGCTCGAAGACGGGCTGTGCGAGGTGCTTCGCGCCGAGGTCGATGTCGCCGATGTGATTCGTCCCACCCATGCCGAAGGCCTGTGGTTGCTCACGGCCGGCTACTGCGACGTGGATGCCATCCACGCCCTGGCCACGGAGCAGATGCAGCCGGTCTTCGACAAACTACGGGCCGAATACGACTTCATCATCATCGATGGCGCTCCAGTCCTCGGCATGTCCGATGCCCTGATCTTCGGTCAATACAGCGATGGCGCGATCCTTTCCGTGCGACGCGACCACAGCCAAATGCCCAAAATCAACCATACCGCCGAACTCCTGCGGGGAGTTGGCATCCGCATTATCGGCGCCGTTGTTAATGGCGTGCCGGCCAAGGCAGACACCCGCGTCGTCCAAATGCGGCTCTTCGCTCCTAAATCCGAACGCGAACTGGAGCCGACGGTTTCCTAATCGCGTAGTTTGACGGAAATCCCATTAGCCCAGCCCCCGGCCATTGGCCGGGGGCTAATTTATTGGGTATCCGCTTGCATCGCATGTGTGTCCGGCGCGGCGGGGGGCGATAATGTGTTCCGGCCCCAAATTTTCTTGCCGGCGGCCTTCCCAGGTCGTTTTCAACCTCCGATCGATGCGTTATCATATTGGATTCCAGGCGGTCACCGCGGTCGGCAATCGTTCCGACCTGCGGCTGACCGCTTTTTTGGTGAGCGGGGAGCAAGGAGCACCGAGCAGGGAGTCCGTTTCTTATTTCTTACGCCCTGCTCCATGCTCCCCGCTCCTTGCTATTGCTAATTACTCACCCCTAGGCATCGGAGACATCGGATCATGGCTATGACTCCTCAAGCGGTCCTGGCGATGTGTCGCGAACGAGACATCAAAGCTGTCGACCTGCGGTTCATGGACTTCCCTGGCATTTGGCAGCACTTCACCATCCCAGTCTCAAAGCTCGAAGAAGAAGTTTTTGAAGAAGGCCTCGGATTCGACGGCTCCAGCATCCGCGGCTGGCAGGCCATCAACGAGAGCGACATGCTGCTTCTCCCTGTGGCGGATACCGCGTTCGTCGATCCGTTCAGTGAAATCCCCACGCTCTGCTTAATCTGCAATGTGCAGGACCCGATCACGCGCGAGGACTACACCCGTGATCCGCGCAACGTCGCCCGCAAGGCGGTGAACTATCTCAAGAGCACCGGAGTCGCCGACACCTGCTACATCGGCCCCGAAGCCGAGTTCTTCATCTTTGACGATATCCGCTTCGATCAGACGCCCAACAGCGGATACTTCTACATCGACAGTGAAGAAGGTCAATGGAATCGCGGCCGCGACTATTCATCGCAGGGCAAAACCAATCTCGGTTATAAGCTGCGCCACAAGGAAGGCTACTTCCCCGTTCCGCCGGCCGACGCTCTCATGAATATCCGCAACGAGATGATGCTCACAATGATCGAGTGCGGAATGGATGTCGAAGCCCAGCACCACGAAGTCGCCACCGCCGGGCAATCCGAAATCGACCTGCGGTTCGACGAGCTCGTAAGGATGGGCGACAAGATGTGCCTCTACAAGTACATCATCAAGAACGTCGCCAAGAAGTATGGCAAGACAGTCACGTTCATGCCGAAGCCGCTCTTTAGCGATAATGGGTCTGGGATGCACACGCACATTTCGCTGTGGAAGGGTGGCCAGCCGCTGTTTGCCGGCAATGGTTACGCCGGCTTTAGCGAAGTCGGCCTGTTCGCCATCGGCGGCTTGCTCAAGCACGCCCCAGCAGTTCTGGCGTTCACGAACCCAACGACCAACAGCTACAAGCGTTTGGTGCCGGGTTACGAAGCGCCGGTCAATTTAGCCTACTCGCAACGGAACCGCTCGGCATCGTGCCGTATTCCGATGTACAGCCCAAGCCCGAAGGCGAAGCGCGTCGAGTTCCGCTGTCCCGATCCGAGTTCGAATCCTTACCTCGCGTTTGCCACGATCATGATGGCAGCCTTGGATGGCATCCAAAACAAGATCCATCCGGGCGAGCCGCTCGACAAGGACATTTACGACCTGGCTCCCGAAGAGTTGGCTGAAGTGCCTAAGACCCCCGGTTCGCTCGGCGATTCGCTCGCGGCGCTAGAGAAGGATCACGAGTTCCTCCTCCGCGGCGACGTATTCACCGAGGACGTCATTAACACATGGATCAGCTATAAGCAGAAGAACGAAGTAGATGCGATGGCCCTCCGCCCGCATCCCTATGAGTTCTGCCTGTACTACGACATGTAAGACGAATTGCAATCCAAGCCGCGGCCTCGGCCGCGGTGCGATTGATTCAGGCGTCAGCGAGCGGCGGGTTCACCCCCGCCGCTTTTTTGCGCTCCGGTGATTCTTCACCCCGGAAACCGACACGCCGCTGGCTGCCGGCCATCCACGTCGGTGAAGCCATACTCGCGGGCCAAATCACCCACCGTATAAACGCCCCCCGATTTCTCCATGAGATTCGAATCCTCCGCCAGCGCCCACACTGCCCGTCCCAAATACTCCGGCGACTCGGTCACGCTCAAATCGAACGGGTGAGCCGCGTGCGCAGCTATAATCCGCTCGGTCCGCATGAAGCCAGGCGCGAGCGCTACCGCCGCTACCCTATGCGGCCGCAGATCGTGCGCCATCCCACGAATCATACGAATAATAGCCGCCTTCGACACGTCATAAAAGATGTTCCGCAGATACTCGTCATAAGCCCAAGCGACCGTGCTCACAATCAACCCGCGTGTTACTTCATCTCCCTTCGGGAGAGGACCAGTGTGAGGTTGCCTTGTCGCCGCGTCGTTCCCAATCATCAGTGGTGCCGCCAGCTGGCTCGTCACGAGCTGCGCTCGCAACCCAGCGACGAACATCGACTCCCACTGCTCGCGCGGTTGCTCCCAAAACGGCGTCATCGGAATCCCAAACATCTGCCCCTCATAGCCACCCCACACGTTGTTCACCAACAAATCCAATCGCCCTTTCTCATCTCGCACTCGCTCGAACAGCGTTTCCATATCCGCATCGACCGTATGATCGCACCGCACTGCCACACCGCGCCCGCCGCGGCTCGTCACTTCCTCCGCCGTATCCTCAATAGTTCCCGGCAAATCGTCCACCGCCGCCCCGCCGCGCACCGTCCGCCCCGTCACATACACGGTCGCCCCCGCCTCCCCCAACACCGCCGCAATCGCCCGCCCCGCCCCGCGACTCGCACCGGTTACCACGGCGACTTTTCCGTTCACGCTCGACATGCCCCGTCTCCGAATTAAGAGGTTTTGCGTAAATGTACCTTTGTACACACAACGTGGTCAATTTAGGTTCAGTTCTATTCCACGGCAATCCCCCATGGGCCAGACCCATCGGACTGTCCGCAAGGCGAGTAGTTCCACAACTCTCATTTAATTCGAAAGCATCGGGCTCTAATACTTCGATCGCGCGATCGATCACGATGTCGCGACAATGAAGCAATGCAGCGAGTGGTTGACAAAAAACGCGATCGGTTGGAAGCGGTCGAGCCAAGCAAAACCGCAGTACCGAGACTTTTCGAGTTCCGGGAGCAAAAAAGCATCGAAGAACTTTTCAATATAAAATGGATGGCCTGAAAAGGAGCCGCATAAGACGCTATACTTGTCGGTAGTCCGTTTATCGATTGACCCTGAATACAAATTCACAGAAACGGGCTGCGGAAGACGAACCATGGACAGGAACGAAATCCGGTGACCCAGAGTCAAGCATCTTCCGAACTTTCCGCCGACCCGGCGTCCGCCGGCACGCGGATCGCCGCTATCGATGTCGGCTCCAATAGTATCCGCCTCGTTGTAGCCGAAGTGCTCACTTCAGGCGGGTATCGAGTGCTTGACGAGGAGCGAGAGAACACCCGCCTCGCCGCCGCGCTCACGAAGACCGGCCGGCTCGATCCGAAGGCCGCCGACGCCACTGTGACCGTGCTTCGCAACTTCCTGTCGATTGTTGCTGGGTACAACGTCAATCACGTCCGGGCCATCGGCACCAGCGCCCTCCGCGACGCCGCGGACGGGCCCGAGTTTTGCGACCGCGTTCGCAAAGAACTCAAGCTCTCGATCGAAGTGATCTCGGCTAACGAGGAAGCGCGGTTAGCGTTTCTCAGCGTTGCCCGGGCGTTCGATATCTCGGGCCGCAAAGTAGCCGTAGCCGACATCGGCGGCGGCAGCACCGAAATCGTACTCGCCTCCTCTGGGCTGGTAGACCAGGTGTACGAAACGAAGCTCGGCGCCGTCCGCGTGGCCGAGGAATGCGGCGTCTCCGGCCGCAGCAGCCCAAAACGCATTCAAGAACTTCGCGACTTCATCGATCGCGCCCTAAAAAAAGAAGTCGGCAAGCCGCCTTTCGTCCCGGACATGCTGTTCGGCACTGGCGGTACGTTCACGGCCTTGGCGTCGATGATCATGGCCCGGCAGGGTTCGGCAGGCCAACCGATGTGGGGCTTCCGCGTCAGCCGTGCCCAAATCCGACACCTGGTTGCCGACTTGGCCAGTATGCCGCTCGAACGCCGCGGCAAGGTGGTCGGGCTTAGCCCACAACGAGCCGATATTATCGTAGCCGGGCTGGCAATCATCGAACGTGTCATGCGGCATTTGCACGTGAACGTGGTACAAGTGCATACGCGCGGCGTGCGCGATGGACTTATGCTGACGATGGTCCAACAAATGCCGACGCCGCCCATTGTGCTGATGGAGGAACGTCGCACGGCCGTTGAAGAATTTGCGAAGAACTGTGGAGTCGATTTGCCCCACGCTCGCCAGGTGGCTCGCATCGCCGGCTCTCTCTGGCAGCAGCTTACAACGCCGCTGAGCCTCAAGATCGAAGACCGTGAGCTTATCGAGACGACCGCCCTGATAGCTAACGTTGGTTACCTCATCAATTTCGAAGGCCACCATAAGCACAGTTATCACCTGATCCTCAACAGCGAGTTGCCTGGTTTCGAGCGCCGGCAATTACAAATCTTGGCAAATGTCGCTCGCTATCACCGCGGCACGCGGCCCAAGCGGCGTCATGAGAACTTTAGCGAGTTGTCGCTCGAAGATCAGAAGCGCGTCAAATCGCTCGCCGCCATTCTGCGACTGGCGCTCGCGCTTGACCGCACGCACCAGCAACATGTGGGCGAAGTTAAGGCACGCGTGCGTGACAATGTCGTCCACATCGTCGTTGAATCACAAGGCGACGCGAATGTGGACGTTTGGGCTGCTGAGCGTAAGGTCGACCTTTTCGAAAAAGTGTTCCACCGTAAGGTTCGCTTTTTGGAACGCGAGGGCAATGGGCAGCCGCGCACTAAACGTCGCTTGCGCTCCACACGATCCTCGTCGGAAGGAAGGTCGCATGGCTCCGGGCGGCGATAATAAACCTCAGCATGCCTTCCCCGTAACCAGCGCTCTATCCTTGCACAGCGGCAAATGCTTCTCTCACACGGCTAGTTCTCGACATTCCTGGCAACGAGGCCAAGGAATCAAAATCACCCCGCAATGCCTTCAGCGCAAACCGCTCTCCATTGATCTCATCGGCAGTGCGAAAGCCAAGCCGCCGCAATACCGGCACCGGCGGGCACCAGCCTTGCAGCGCGTGTTGCAGGAAGAATGCCTGCACCACGATTGGCAAGAGCAACCACTTGCGATTGACTGTGATGCCCAGCGTCAAGCCGGCAAGGCTGAAACTCGGCGCCATCGTTTCCAGACATCGTTCGATGTCCCATTCCGCGTCGAGTTCGGCAAGCCGCCGATCGATGGCCGCTGGTCCTCTGCGAATGCAATCCATCGCGTATTTTTCCGTTCGGCGACGGATCCGCGCGTTCGCTGCATCCGCGGTGTTTTGCGACACTCTTTCCGATGTAGTGGCAAACATAAAATCGGCCTCCTGATAATTAGTAATTGTCACTACACTTCCGGAGCAACTGGCGTGCCGCTTGAGCGGATGATGGCAACGCGGCCGCTCTTTAAAGCTCCACAAATACAGAACCCGTTCTGGACGTCAAACCCGACTAACCAGCGTTCCACTTCCTCCATTTTCACCGGAAAAAACATGAGCAAATGGATTTGCCACATACCCCTCACGGTCGCCGTCGGCCTGGCCATGACAATGGCCGCGTCGGCATCTCGAGATTTGCTTCCGAGGCACTTGCCTGTCGAACCGAGAACCGGTCAGAGAGTTTCACTTGAAATTGTAGGCGCCGCGGGCCCACTCGCCGTGGCGGAGATTCAACGGTCATTTGCGGCCAACAGGGTGCCTGCTACGGTTCGACCAGGCAAAAAGAACAATAGCCCGCTCAAGCTGTTGGCAAACATTGATCAGAACACCGACTTAAACGCATGGAGCCAAGCCGTCGCGGCGGCTCTGTCGAACAGGCCCGGGCAGTCGCCAGTAGCCTTGGAGCTCGTGTTGTATGCGCCGATAACCGCGGAAAACGAGACACCGGTCTTGGCCCAGCTAGAAAAGATGAAAGGTGTTGACGCCAGGCATTCGACGGTCGACGTTAAGAGGGGCGTTCTGCGCGTTCGCATCCGCGGCGGTGATCAAGTTACGGCCAAAGACGTCGCAGACGCGGTCCGGAAGGCCGGCGTTGTGCCGCGCTTTGCCAAA
>DASZZA010000934.1:0-5096 GCA_035545135.1 Lacipirellulaceae bacterium
TGGAAGTATCACTTCTCACGCTCTACCCGCTGACGTTCGCGGTCAGGACGTACCGTAAGCGTCAGCGCCCAGCCGATCAGGCCAAGCGCTCCGACAGCACAACCGAAACTCCAGAGGGTCTCGCGGCTCCATGCATCGGGAACCGCGGAAGCTGTAATCAACATCGCCGTGCCACACACGACGACAATAGCGCAACTGATCGATTTCATAATGCCGCCTTTTCCATCACGCGAACATCCAACATCCAATCTCAATGCTCCAAATACTGCCCGCACGCCGGGCAGCGGGCGTACCACATCGGCACGTGTTGGCCGCACTTGCATTTGATGTTGTGACGAATCACGCTGGAGCCCAATAGGCTGCCGCTCGTTCCGCTACTGGGCGGCGCGACGCCTTCATTCGGATCGTCGAACACGTGCGATCCACTCGAGACCGGATGCGCCGCGGTTTGATGATGCGAAGTCTGCCGCCGCTGGATGGCTTCGCGTTGCAAAATGTCACTGGCCGGAGTGCCAGTTACAATGTCCGGAACCTGAACGATTACCTGGCCTTCGCAATGGGGACAAAGGCCTTTTTTGCCCGCGTACTTGTCTTTGACTTTAAAGACGTGCCCGTTGGGACATTCCACCCGAATTCCCATGTTCGGCCGGCCTCCCGAACCACTGAGGTCTTAGAAAAGGTTGCATGGTGCTAGAAGCTAGGACCAGCGAGTAAGTCACTCTTACTCCTCGCTCCGCGCTCCCCGCTCAATCGCCTCAGACTCAATCCCGGTGAGCAACGGCGTCATTCAGGGATGAATGGATAAGAAAAAACCCCTTGGCACCGCAACTCGATTTCCGATTGCCGTCTACTGTCAACCTATCACAATTCCCGCGAAATAGCAACTACAGTGAGCCAGAGACGCACCAACCAACGTTGGCCGATGTGCCGCCGCCAATTTCACCCGGCGAACCACGTCATCTATGCCGCCCCTGCCTCGACGCGCCACGTTTGCCCTACACTAAAAGCATGCCAAACCTCGCGCAACGCAACCGAGCACTGGCCATCGGGCTTGTGCTTCTCCTAATCGCTTCGGCGATCGTTGTGACACTTTGGCAACTCGATCCTCGAGTCGGCCGGCTTTGGCTGAACTCGGCGAGACTGGCTCTCACCACCTGTCTGATCGCTCTGCCGTTTGGGACGCTTCTAGCAGCGGCAATCTTCAAGTCGGACGTGCCCGGACGTCGGTTAGCCGCGCTGATCCTGGCCGGAATGCTGTTCGTTCCGCTCTATCTCGTTACCGGCGCCTGGGACTCCGGCTTCGGCATTCAAGGCTGGCATACCCTGGCCACCAACCCACAGCTGACACATCAGCCGTGGCTCGCCGGCTGGCGCGCCGCCGTTTGGGTCCATGCGCTTGCCGCCGTGCCGTGGGTTGTATTGATAGTTGGCGCCAGCTTCCGCACGGTCGAAGCCGAGATCGAAGAAGATGCCGCGACGTGCGCCACACCGCGCAAAGTCATGTGGTACGTTTCGATTCGCCGTGCCACACCCGCGATCGTCCTGGCCGGCGTCTGGGTGGCAATCATGACCACGACCGAAATCTCAGTGACCGACTTTTTCCAAGTTCGCACATTCGCTGAAGAAGTCTACACGCAGGCTGTGCTAGGCACGTTCGACTTTGCTACCGCCGGGCCATCCAGCGGTAATGGCGCCCCGTCCGTGTTGTCTGCAATTGGTCTTTGGAGCGGCCTGCTCCTCTCCACGGGTTTGGCGCTGGCGGCCATTGCCGCGGCTGGCCGCCTGTTTGTCGATCTCACCGACGCCACTCATCGGCCACCGTGGATTTGGCGGCTCAGGAATTGGCGCTGGCCGGCCGCCATAGTGCTCTGGCTCAGCATGTTCCTGTTGGCCGGCGTTCCCCTGGGCAACTTGCTCTACAAAGCCGGGGTGCAAGTAACGGCCACCCCGAGTGGTCACATCCGACATTGGTCTGCGCCAACAGTCATCGAAAGCCTCGTTGCCGCACCGCGTCAATTCAGCGGCGAACTTTGGCTTTCCACGCGAATCAGCGTCGCGGCAGCAACTGCGGCGCTCGCCATCGCCATACCACTTGCATGGAGCATGCGCGGCTCGCTGGCCAAAACGCCTGCGACGCTCTCCGTATTGCGTTCACCGTGGTTGCGACTCTTCGCCATTACCGTTTGCCTGACGATTCCAGGACCACTCCTGGGCATCATCGTCATTCGCATCCTGAATCGGCCGCCCAATTCACTCTTCGCGTCGCTCGCCGCGCTATACGATTCGAATTTCGCACCCTGGCTCGTCCAAACCATTCGCGCCGTTCCATTGGCCACACTTATCATGTGGCCCGCACTCGCCAGCGTTCCACAGGTGATGCTCGACACCGCGGCGACCGATGGAACTGGCTCCTTGGGTCGCCTGTTTAGAATTGCACTGCCGCAGCGATGGCCGGCCGTTGCAGCCGCGTGGCTCGTCAGCTTTGCCGTTGCCATCGGCGAATTGGCCGCCACCATCCTTGTCATGCCGCCCCAACGTGGAGCGACCGCCCTTTCGATCCAGATTTTCCAATTGCTCCATTACGGCGTAGACGACCGCGTGGCAGCCATTTGCCTGTTTACTGTATTTGCCACCGCCGCCATCACGGGAATAGCCGTGACCCTTCTGAAACGAAGAATGTAGCGACACCCCCCTCTGCGGTACAATGTATCGCCCCGTACATCTGCCAATTCCCATAGCGCTGAACTATGTCCAACGATACAACCGCCGAAACCGACGAGCCTCGCAGATGGTCTCCCTGGGCCATAGCGGCAGCCGCGCTGCTGCTCATGATGTTCGGCGTGATCGCCGTCGGCACGATTCGCGGCTGTTTCGTGAACGACTCCGAACAAGGTGCCGACTCAGGCGACGCGAAGAAGGACAAGAACAAAAAAGAGGAAGAGAAGCACGAGTTTGTTCTCGAATCCCCCATCGTTCTTCCGTCCGAACCCAAGTCGCCGCTTCCTCCGGCAAAACCGGGCCATTGGGCAACCGCCAGCCAGGAGATGACATCCAACTTCCGCGATTTCGTCGGCGATTCGCGACTGTCGGTCGTCGATACCCAGGGTCGCCCCTACGCGTTCGCGAGCACGCCGTTTTTCCTGCGCGCCAGCCGTCCCGTGTTACTCAGCAAGGCGCGTCCCAAAGCAACGCAAACCACCTTCTTCGTGCCGCAAGTCGCGAAAACAATCAACATCCAGCCCGATCTCGAGGAGCGCGGCCTCGGTTCCGCACACCCTCAAGCGCGCACGCCGCTCACCACAATGCCGTCGTATCAGTACGACTTCGTGGTGCTGGCAAAAACACCCACTCGCTTCTCGTATATCAAAACTCTCGATTGCGTCCAGTCGCCGTTCGATGGTGAATCGGACCAAGATAGTACCGAGGACGCTGTCCACTACCGCGTCGTTGAGCTGGGGGCCGATCAGGCTTCTTTGCTTCCCGACAATCCGCTCACCTGGACGAGCATTTCGTACGTGCTGTGGGATGAAATCGATCCGGGTGACCCCTTCCCCGCCGAACAAAAGAAGGCGCTTGTCGACTGGCTCCACTGGGGAGGCCAGCTTATCCTCAACGGTCCCGATTCGCTCGATCTGTTGAAAGGTTCGTTTTTAGACGCCTACTTGCCTGCCACTAGCGGCGGCGCTCGCAAATTGGCACCCGATGACCCGGATATCGCCGCGCTCAGCAACGGATGGATGATCTCCAACCCACCCGCCGCCCCCGGCACGCCGCTCCGCCCGAAGGCGCCATGGTCTGGAATAACGCTCAAGCTTCGTCCCGGCGCCGAGTTCCTGCCAAACACAGGCAGACTGTTTGCTGAACGCCAGGTTGGCCGCGGACGCATTGTTGTCTCCGCCATCCGGCTGTCAGAACGCGATTTCATCAATTGGCGATCCGGCTTTGAAAGTTTCTTCAACGCCTGCCTATTGCGTCGCCCGCCGCGGAAATACATCCCCGGCGCTTTCGGAGGCGTAACGCTAAATTGGGCCGCCAACAATTTGAAAGAACACCGCTTAGATGCCGCGCTCAACACGCATCTCCGTTACTTCGCTCGCGATCTGGGTATTGCGAGCTCATACCATTACGAAGATACGCCGGATCCGACGAAATCGCCGCCAGCCGCGGGAATTGCTGGTGCAGGACCCGGTGGGATAACGAGACCCTGGGCCGCTGCTCAGCCGACTGTTCGCGAGTATATCCCGCCCGATAACCCCGGCGGCGTCGGCGCATGGAACGATTTCAGCGACACGGCTAACGCCGCCCGAATGGCCCTCCGCAAAGCGGCCGGCGTCGAAGTGCCCAATGCGGGATTCGTCGTGTTCTGCCTGGCGATCTATTTGATCGCCCTGGTACCGCTCAATTGGCTCATCTTCAACACGCTGGGCCGAGTCGAATGGGCCTGGATCGCCGCGCCGGTCATCGCCGTCATCGGCACGTGGGTGATCGTTCAACGTGCCCGCCTCGACATCGGCTTCGTCCGCGCACAAACCGAAATCGGCGTCCTCGAACAACAGCCCGACCACGCACGTGCCCTGCTCTCGCGTTACACAGCCCTTTATACGTCGTTGTCAACAACCTACGATTTCGATTTCCCCAACATGACGACGCTCATTGCCCCATTTCCCAGCGACGCGAACTTCCAATTGCTTACCGGCCAGGGCCTCACCGCCGTCAACTTCCAACGCTACGACGACGTGCGGCTCACCGGTCTCCCCATCTCATCGAATTCGACTGGCATGGTCCACAGCGAGCAGATGCTCAGTCTCGGCGGCCCCATCCGCATCGGCACGTCGCTTGCCACCAATGCGAAGCAAGTGGAGAACCACTCAAAGCTGGAACTGCGCAGCGCTTGCCTCGTAAAGCGAGAAGGCGCCGATCTCAAGGGACGTTGGATCGGTGACCTCCTCCCCGGCCAATCCGCACCCTTAGAAATGTTCCGCATCTCGACCGATAAGCCATTTGCCGACGACCGCAACAAGGAAGCGACCATCCATCACGATGAACGACTCGACCTGGAACCCATGTTCCGCCTCGCCCTCGACCCCCATAACATC
>DASZZA010000935.1:0-1670 GCA_035545135.1 Lacipirellulaceae bacterium
TCTGGCATGGCGTCAGTTCTTGAAGCTCAACGTGACACCAAATGTCCGCGGCGGCGCATAGGGAACGAGAACCTCGCCGAAAGGAGCGAACGCAGTGATGTAGTTCGCTACCAGTTGGTCGTTCAGGTTCTTACCCCATAACGCCAGTTCCCAATGATCGTCCAGCGACGATATCGCGATGCGCCCATCGACCATCGAGTACCCGTTCTGCGTTTGGGTCGGAATGTTGGTGATCTCGAAGTAGTATTTCGAGGTGTAGAGATAATCCAGACGCGCCGACAGCACGCCGAAGCCCACCTCTTCGTCGAATTGCACACCGAAATTGATCTTGTTTTTCGGCGCTCGCGTGAGTTCGTTCCCGACATGACAAATCGATGCGGCCGGGTCGCATTTGGTGATGTTCGTATCGAGATAGGTATAGCTACCGTCGACCTGCCAGTGCCTGAACGGCACGACGACGAATTCAAGTTCAGCGCCCCGAATACGCGCTTCTGCGGCGTTGCCTATCACAAGGCCCACGAGCGGAATGAGCTGGGAGATCTGCAGACCGGAGTAATTGGTCTGGAAGATATCGCCGTTGAGCTGTACGCGATTGTCGAGCCACCTGGTTTTGGCGCCGAGCTCAAAGCTCCATGCATATTCCGGATCGTAGGGGGTTCGCTGGCTGACGCCGCTACCCGCGATGCCCTGGAAGCCGCCGCTTTTGAAGCCGCGCGAAGCACTGAAATAGGTCATTGCATCGTCGGTGACTTGCCATTCCAGTGCCGCTTTCGGAGTAAAGGCATTCCAACTTTTGCTCGCGTGGACGTCGTAGTCAGCTGCTAGCGGAGGAGGCAGCGAAGTCGGGGTTGCGCCGCTGACAAGGAAGCCGGCAAATTCGCCGTCCTTGTTTTCCCACGTCATGCGTGCCCCGAATGTCGCCGTCAGGGATTCGAAGATTTTGTAGTTTGCCTGCCCAAAGATCGCGACGCTTCTGGAGTTCAAATGCTGCGGATAGGCCGCGGTGCCGCTGATGGATGCCAGTGGGAAATCCTGGATCAAGGTTTCTGTGCGGTTGTTGTTTTCATGCAGGAAATAGAAACCCGCGACGCCAGTCAGCCGCTGATCCATCGCATCGAAACCAAGGCGCAGTTCTTCGCTGACCTGCTTGTTTTTTTCCGCATCGACCTCGGTGGATTCAATCTGGCTGCGCGGATATGAGGGAGATATCGGATTGCTGAAAAACGGTGTGAGCGTCCCCAGCCGTGTATCGCGATAGGCTGTAATGGAGGTCACCGTACCAAGAGGCGTCGTCCAATTTACTTCGGCGCGCACGTCGGAGAGGTCACGGCGCAGATATCCGTCCGTATAAGCATCCACCACGCGCGGATCGGGATTGACGCCAACGCAATGAACGCCCCCCGCCAGGGAATCATCGCAGATATTGTGGCGCGGATTTCCCTTCTGATCTTGATGCGTATAGTCGGCCGCAAGGATGAATTCGAGATCGTTGCTCGGCACAAAACGCAGCTGTCCTTGCACGGTTGAGACGTGTTCGTCGTTGACGCGATTGCCGGTCGTTTCGTTGAATTCGTAACCGCTGCGGTTTTTGCTCGATACACCACCGGCAAAAAACAGATTGTCGGCAAGCGGCACGTTCACCTGAGCATTCGCACCGATCAGGTTGTAGT
>DASZZA010000936.1:0-2214 GCA_035545135.1 Lacipirellulaceae bacterium
CGATTTCAGCCGCGCGAAGACGCGGTCCGCAACATCGAGCGAGGGCATTTTCTGCTCAAGTGCCTTCTGCAGTGCGGCAGCCACGTTTTCCGTGAGCACGTCGCTGACTTGGACTTTCTGCTCAAATCCTGCCTCGCTACCGACCGGCCGCACTGCGATCGTTTCAGCATTCGCGTCGTGTTCCGGCGGAAGCTTTTCCAACACACCTTTTTGCAAGAGCGGCGCGAACGCTTCATTCAGCGCGGATTTGAACTTATTCATCGCCGCGTCGGTCGAAAGCAACTCGCGGAATTTCTGGTACTGCTGTTGGCGTTCTTGAGCCGTGGGTTTCGGTGTACCCTCGGCCAGCGGCAGGCGGTAATCGTCCCACACCTTGTCCACCTCGGCCAGCGACTTGGCGGCCATTAGCGCCGTCACTTCGTTTTCAACCTTGGCACGAAGCTGCTCGAGCGGTGCCGAATCCTGGTCGTACGTAGCGACAGCCAGACTGCGGGCGACGTCGCGGGCCTTGCGGGTCGCCTCGGGATCTTCGCGTTCGAATTGCGTGCGGGCAACGACGTCGCGGCGGGGCACATCGCCGCGATGGTACGGCAACGGCGGCGCCCAACCGCGGGTGATTCCCCACAGCAGTATAGCCGCCAGTGCACACAGCGCCAGACGCACCAGCACATGCCCCCGACGCAGGTTCACCCAAATTTTCCCGAGCACACCGGGCGGTAGCTCGACCGACGTGACGCGGTCGATGCGTCGCTTCTTTTTACTGCCCGTGCTCATTGTGGCTTCCTGTCGATCGCCGACTTTATAACGCTAGCCGCCATTAACCTTATCCGGATTGCGAGCAAGACCAAAAGGCAGGGAGAAGGTGAGGCAGTGACAAATCATCCCAAACATGCTCCCTGTTCACCTCTCTTCCTGTATCCCCGTCTATTTCTTCTTCCGGGGTCCCTCCTCGTAGGCGCGAACGATCTCCTGTACTAACCGGTGCCGCACGATGTCGTCGCGGGTTAGCACGACATTCGCAAAACCTTCAATGTCTCTCAGTCGACCGATGGCATCAATCAATCCACTTTTCGTGTGCGGTGGCAAATCGACCTGCGAAGTGTCGCCTGACACGACGACCTTCGAATTCAGTCCCATCCGAGTAAGAAACATTTTCATCTGAGCCACGGTCGTGTTCTGTGCCTCGTCCATGATGATGAACGCGTTGTTCAACGTGCGGCCGCGCATGTAGGCCAGCGGCACGACTTCAATCACATCGTCGGCCATGTAGCGCTTTACTTGCTCGTATTCCATCATCTCGCGCAGCGCGTCCAGCAGCGGCCGCAGATACGGATTGATCTTCGCCTGCATGTCGCCGGGCAGGAAGCCGAGACTTTCGCCAGCTTCGACGGCCGGTCGCACGAGCACGATCTTGCCGATTTGCTTTTGCTTGAGCGATTCAACCGCCGTGGCGACGGCCAAGTAGGTCTTGCCTGTGCCGGCCGGTCCACTGCAAAACACCAGGTCATGCGTGCGGATGGCCTCCACATATTCCGCCTGACCAGGAGTTCGCGGGCGAATAATTCGACCGGCTTGTCGAACGTCGACGGGTGCCGTCCTGCCGTTGGTCGGGCCGCCGGTTACCTGGCGGATGATGTGCGTCACTTGCTCGGGCGAAAGCGCACCATCTCGGCTGGCGGTGTTCTTGATCTGCTCGATGATCTCCGTAGCCTGAAGAACGGCCTGCTCGTCGCCGCTGACGTGAATCTTCCCATCGCGGGCCGATATTTTGGCCGGCACCGAATCGCGAATGCGCCGCAGATGTTGGTCACTCGCACCCAGCAGCATCACCAACTCATCGGCGCTGCCGACCGGAATCGTCGCTTCGATCATCAAAAGACGCGGCGGCGCGCTGGCCGCCACTGTAACTCCAAGGTTGATAGGCTTTTTACCAACTATACCCAATTGGCTGAACCAGAAACTAGCAGCCGACGCAACTCGTGTCGCAAGCCATTGCTAGCTAACCAATTGCGGCAGAACTTCCAATTATAGGGAACGTACGACTGCAGACTAGATCAGCCATATTGGCATATACGGCCCAGCAAAAACCGACGGGGCCCTATGGCCGAACCACCCCTATCGCCCACAGCAGATAGGCCACCGGGGCCGCTACGAGCAGCGAATCGAGCAGATCCAATACGCCACCGAAGCCTGGGAGCCAAGTGCTGGAGTCCT
>DASZZA010000937.1:0-7063 GCA_035545135.1 Lacipirellulaceae bacterium
AGCGGCCATATTTCGCATTCAATCGTGATAAGAACGACATGGTAAACTGTGGACGACCGCACAATCTCGCGGCCGCCCACGTTGGAAGTTCAACGTTGAAGTCAAGCGAAAAGTGAATAGGTAAGCGCGTAACGTTCGTGCTACCTACTCACCGACTCACCTACTCACCTACTCACCTCCCCCACGTGCTCGGAGTCTGCTCCGATGCGGGCTCCACCAGTATCGCAGGCCACACGCTCGCTGCCCATGCCACTGTCCGCACGTTCATCGGCCGCGTATAATCGCCCATTCTATGTCTGTCATCGAAATCCGCGGCCTCGTTAAGTCGTACCGCGTTTATCAAAAGAAGGAAGGCCTGGGAGCGGCGCTGCGCGGGCTCTTCCGCCGCGAGTACCGCGATGTCCAGGCCGTTCGCGGCATCGACCTCGACGTGGACCAGGGCGAATTCGTCGCTTTCCTCGGCCCCAACGGCGCCGGCAAAACCACCACGCTCAAACTCCTCTCTGGCGTCATCAATCCCACGTCCGGCGATGCGCATGTCCTCGGCTACGTGCCCTGGGAACGTGAAAATGCCTACCGCCGCCGCTTCGCCCTCGTCATGGGCCAGAAGAATCAGCTTTGGTGGGATCTGCCCGCCGCCGAATCGTTCCGCCTCCACCAGCAGATCTACCGCATCGACGCGGAGCAATTCGAGCGTACGCAGGAAGAACTTGTCGAACTCCTCGGCGTCCGCCACCTGCTCAACCAGGCGGTCCGCGAACTATCGCTCGGCGAACGCATGAAAATGGAACTCATCGCCGCCCTACTCCATTCGCCCGACGTGCTCTTCCTCGACGAGCCCACCATCGGCCTCGACGTCGTCGCCCAGCACAACATCCAGAAATTCCTCAAGCACTACCAGGAGGTCCGCCGCATTACGATCCTCCTCACGAGCCACTACATGAAAGACGTAGCCGCACTCTGCCGCCGCGTCGTCGTGATCAACCATGGACACATCGTTTACGACGGCTCCCTCTCCGGCATCATCGACCGCTTCAGCAGCCACAAAGTGCTCACGCTCCTCTTCAGCAACGGCCAACTCCCGAGCGACTTCAGTCGCTACGGCGAACTCGTGGAGCTGGCCGAACCGCGCGTGAAACTCCGCGTCGACCGACAGCAAATTTCCAACGTCCTCTCCACCGTGCTCGCCAACCACACACTCGAAGACGTCAGCGTCGAAGACCCGCCCCTCGAAGAAGTCATCGCTCAGGTCTTCGCTCAATCCGCCGAAGTCACGAGCGAGCGGCGGGGTTCAGTTCGGACGAATTAAGCCCGCTATCCACAATTGTTCGCATCTTGCGAACATGCTAAAATTGGCTGAATGAACGTCATCAGCCGGTCGGCAATCCGCGCTGCACAACTTTCGAATCCGCGTTGCCGAAAGTGGCTGCAAGAATGGTGGCGAATCGCAAAGCGCGAACAATGGACGAGCCTGCACGATGTTCGACAGACTTACGCCTCGGCCGATCAGGTTGGAAACTACTTGGTCTTTGATGCACCGGAAAGGAAACGGCTCATCGTGGGAGTGAGATATGCGGGTAATGATCCACCGCGAGGCGGAACGTTGTTTGTCAAGCATTTCCTAACCCATCGCGACTACGAACGAGGCGATTGGAAACGGAGCTAGTATGGCCTCTGCAACTTACCCCGAACTGTTGCGAAAAGCGCAGCCCGAGATTATTCGGGATAAGCGATCGCATCAACGCGCGCTACGAACGGTTGATACGCTGATGAAAAAACCGCGATTGACCAAGGCCGAAGAAAAGCTGCTCGACCTGCTCGCGAAATTAATCAATGACTACGAAGAAACAATTTACCCAACACCAGAAGTACCGCCCGAGCGAATGTTGAAGCATCTCATCAATGCCAAACAGACAACGCAAGCCGAACTATCCCGCCAAACGGGCGTGCCGCGCTCGACGATCAGCGAAGTTCTTAAACGCAAGCGTTCGATCAGTGTAGAGAACGCTTACCGGCTGGCAGAGTATTTTCATGTCGATGCGACGCTGTTTATGGAACGGCGTTAGTTTTCCACATTGGGAACCTTTAATCCGAGCCGTCGGACCCACACAGCAAGTAGAACAAAAAGAATTGCAACGGGAAGCCACAAACCACCTGGGTACGGGCTTTGAACTATTGTTAGATACCAAGGTTGTAGAGGCACCTTTGTAATGCGGTTAGGGCCGGTCACTTTCAGCATTGGGTGACCCCACAATGTGCGCTCCACAGTGGCTTGGATGCCGTTCGGATGACGCGCTCGGAAAGCGGGATCTTTTAGCGGCCATTCTCGCCCGCTGTAATGAACGATGATGGATTCACCACGCCGCGTAATCGAAATCGGTTCACCGTGGATGTCTGTCCAGTCCAACAGCTTTCCTGCTAAGTCGAATTTGTAGATTCGGCCGTCGTACCACGATCCCACGAATACCGCATCGTCGCTGTCTACGACTCCGCCAATTCTGCCTAGTGGCCAGCGCCGATCGGTAGCCCATCGGCGAAATTCGACGGTAACGATAAACGCCAACGCCAGGCACGCAGCACATACGGCCGCGAATACAGCACCAATGTACAACATCCACCAATGCCGTTGCATAATAAAGCTTAGCAATGCAATCTTTGGGATCACGTATTCAAATTGGAGTTCCCACCGACCAACGCCTGCCTGACATTCGATAGCCACGCATCCGTCGGAATCCCATACGGCCGGAATTTCTCCAGCGTGCCCAAATCTTCGCTCGCAAACAAACCGCGGTGTTGCCGCAGTTTCGCAGCGGCCGGGTTGTCGAGCAGGCTGGATGAGTCGGCCGCGCTCATTTGGAACGCAATCCGCATTTCGAATTCGCGGAGCGCCATGCGGTCCAGAAGGCGACCGACGTTGTTGTACGTGTCGCACCACAACAGCGTGTGAATGCCCCACGCCGGCCCGTTGCGCAAAATCTCGGCCCACTGCTTATCCGGCGACGGCGGTTTGTCGCGATCCATCGAGAAGCTGAAGTCGTCCTCGCTGCGGCGCAAATCGCGGAACCGCCCGCCGTTGAAGATCACGAGATAAATCGGCGGCGCCTCATCCTCGCCCGCGGCCTCGCGGCGAGCAAGCTCGTCCGCTAGCTGCGCGATCACACGCGCGGCATCCCGCAACCCGGACACCTGAATCTGCCCCGGTAACGCATCCGCAATGCGTTGCCATGTCCCCGCGTCTGGCGACTCCGGCCGCGTCCCATCAAGAACCGCAACAGTCGCGAGCGACGAGGCGCGAGGCGCGAGAGATTCCGATTCATTCTCGTCGCTCGCATCTCGCGCCTCGCGCCTCCTACCGTTCTGTGCCGCCAGCGCCAGCGCCGCATTCGCGAGCACACCCAGCGCCGAATCCTCCCACGCTCCCACGACCAACAGATTACTGCCCGCATGCCGCCCAAACGTCGCCGCCGTCGGCTCCTTAATCGCCACCGCCGATCCTAACCACGCCGTTTGCGGCGCCCCCGGCGCGCCACTAGGACCACGCTCCAATATCTCGCAAAGCTGCAAATTATTCGCCGGATCCGCCGGCTGATCTCCCTCAAACACAATCGTCTCGCCCCTCGCCGCTCGCCCCTCGCTCCTCGCCTCGATCTGCCGCAAGTATCCAATCCGCCGCTGCTCCGGCAACCACACGACCTGGAACGGATGATTCCCCGCCAACAGACCATTCTGATCATTGTAAATCGCCTCGCCCGGACGGCTTAAAAACCGGGCCGCTTCGTTCCGCTCGTCGCTAAGGATCAAGTGCGCGTCGGCCTCACTGCACTGCAACGCCACGCGCACCGCCATCTGCCCCATCGTGCTGCGCGCGAGCGAATACGCGCCGCTCAACGTCTGCGAACCCAACAGTACGTGAATCCCGAACGCACGCCCTTGCCGCACCAACCGGTCGAGCAACAGCCCTGCATCCTGCGCGAGCTTGTCGTCCTCGACAAACAACTCTTGAAACTCGTCCACAATCAACAGAATCCGCGGCATCGGCAACTCCGGCCGGGCCCGGCGAAAATCGGGCAAATCCTGCACGCCCGCCGCCCGAAACAGCTCGCCGCGCCGCCGCAACTCGCCGTCCAACCGCTCGAGCACACTGAGCCCAAATTCCCGTTCGCTTTCGATCGCAATCACACGCGCATGTGGCAAGTGATGTGTCGCGTACGTCTTGAACTCGACGCCCTTTTTGAAGTCGATCAGATAAAACTCAACCTGCTCCGGGCTGTAGATGAGCGCTGTATTCGTAATTAATCCATGCAAGAAGGTCGACTTCCCGGAGCCTGTCTTGCCGGCCACGAGCAAATGTTGCGACGTACCTTTCCCCAGCCGAACCGACTGCAACCGCCGCGCTCCGGCCCGGCCAATCGGCACGATCAGTTCCTTGCCGCTGTCACCCTTCCAGTAATCGGCCTCCGTCGGAGCAACCTGCTCGAATGGCACCTCGACCTTCATCGAGTCCTTCGCCGCGCGCCCCGCCGCACGCACGACGTCGTTGAACCGTTCAGCCGCAGGCGGTTTGTCCAGCGCCAGCGTAAATCGCTCGAACGCCGGATAAAGCCAGCGAATACGGGCCTTGCCCGCCGGCCGGCTCGGCAACTCCATCGGCAAATCGTCGAGACTCGGCACCAACTCCGTCGCCAGTTTCCCTTCGTTCGTGTGCCAGTCCAAGTGGACCGCGCCCACTTTCAAATCGTTCAGATCAAAGTTGGCCGGCATCTTTTGCTTGCGATCAACCATGATCAGTGTGTAAATCCCACACCTCGGCCCGCTCGTGGCGATGCTCACCAGCTTCCGCGCCGCCGCCTCGCTGAAATTCGTCGGAAAGTTCGCCACGACCAGAATCTGAAACGGCTCCGCCACTTCGCCCGCCTGCGCGTTGTATTCGTGGATCGTAGCGAACTCGTTGCGGAGATACTTTTGCAGCACTGTTTCCATATGTGCGGTGAGTCGCGTCAACTGATCATCGATTTGCCGCGCTTCGGTCCAAATGCGGCTCGCGATCAGTTGCTCATCGAAGTCGGCCAGGTGCATGAACGACGCAAAATTTTCGCCCAGCCCCACGGGGTCGAGAATCGTAAACCGCACTTTCCCCGGCGGCATGGCGGTTAGAAACCGCAGCGATGCAAGTTGCAGCACCTCAACCGCCTCGCGACGCCCCTCCTCCTCCGCTGTGATGAGCAGCACCGGGTGCTCTTCGAGCGTCATCAGCGCCGGAAATCGCATCGCCATATTGGCCGGCCGCAACCGCTCATCCGACGAGATGCCGTTCTTGATCTGTGAAAGGTCGAGGGATAACTGGCCAAATTCGATCGCCGGCGCCGCCTCCTCTGGGTGCTGCCACGAGTCATAGTCCGCCTTGTTCCAGTCCGGGAACAGCCGCTCGCACTCCGCCCGCAACCGACCCCATGCGTCACTCAACTCGGCCAATCCCGTTTTCCAGCGACTCGCCAGCAATTCCCAATCGCGATCGTGTGCCGCCCGCAGCTCGCGGACACGCTTGGCATACGCATTTCGATTTTCAACCTCGTATCGATCGCGGCGCTCGGTCACGAGCGATAGTGCCTCGGCATGCTTCTTCTTCGCGGCGGCCAAGCTGTGGTCCAAGCTGCGTCGCAATTCCGAAAGACGTTGCGGAAATGTCTGTCCCGCCTGTCCGATCTGCTCCTCGCTCCAACTTTCGCGCTCTCCAACCATCGCATGCACGCGCTGCTCCACCGCAACTAATTGCTCGTCACGATTGGCCACGAGCGCCTGCGCTTCGTGCTGCCCCCGTTCGCGCGCCGCTTCCAGTGCAACTCGTAATCCCTGTCGCGCATCGGCCAATAGCTGCTGAATCTTCTGATACTGCCGACTGCTTTCTGTGCGTGCTACGGGCCGCAGCCACGCCAATAAGCCACCCGTCGTCACAATGGCGATCGCAATGCTCGCCGCGATCCACTGCCAGTCGGTCCAACCAATCGCTATCCCACACGCCAAGGCAGCGATCAGCCACACGACGAAAAAGACGCCAAACGGAGTCCCACCCTCAAACAGCCGCGGCAACTTCTGTTGGTTGAGCGCGATCGCAGCATCGCGCACCGCGGATGTCAATTCGTCCGCGCGCTCAATCGCACTTTCCACGGCTCCATCGACGCTTGCTGCCGTCGATGTCCCGTCTTGTGCCTTACTACCTGAAACCGCCTCGCCCTTACTCGTCGGCTCAACCTGCGGAAACTCTCGCCATTGGCGACGCATCTGCATGATTTCGATCGAGTCGCGCTCCAGCACCGCCAATTCCTGGTTGGTGCGCTCTAATCGCTTGACGGTGGCTAGAAACCGTTCGCGCGGCCGCCCCTTCAAGGCGTCGAATACCGTCAGCGCTTCCCAACTCGCCTGCTGCTTCTCGTTGCGCGCCGCCTCCTTCACCCGCGACAACTCCGACTCCACGCCCTGCCGCAACCCCTTGTATTCCTTCTGTGCCGCGTTGCGTTCCGCCTCGTACTGCTCGCGAGCCGCAGTCGTAACGCTCTCATATTCGGCCGTCGCCGACGAACGACCCTCGTTGAACTGGCGTTCGATTTCCGCGGCTTTCGCGTCGCGCACGCGTTCCGCGTCTTCAAAACCCTCGGCGAGCGCCTTTCGAATGCGCTCTTCCTCCTGCGCCCGCTCATTGGCTAGCCGCTGCAAATCGCGCAACAACTCCAGCTCGTGCCGCGTCGAAAGCGTCTCCCCCTTGTAGCCGGCCTCGCTGAGGCCGCCTGCAGACGCAATGCCGGGGTCACATACCTCGGCTACCTGTGGCGCATCACGACTCGCAGTCACGCTCTACCTCATCGATCACCAAGCTCATTCGCGAAATCGCATCCAGACCCAGCTTTAGCCGCGGGATCATCGGTTCCAAATGTTCTTCACGAAACCGCCGGCTGACTGAATCGTCCCATTGGCTGGAAATCTCGTTCCATACTGTTTCCAAATTCTCCATCGCGTGACGGATTCGCCCGGCTCCCGTTGCTAAATCGCACCTTCGCATTTAAATATG
>DASZZA010000938.1:0-3958 GCA_035545135.1 Lacipirellulaceae bacterium
ATAAGGATTACGAGCGAAGCCATTTTCATTTCGTACGCTTCGATTTTTTTCCCCAGATACTCGGGCGTGCGACCCACCATCAGCCCCGCGACGAACACCGCGACAATCACAAACATCAGCATGCCGTACAGGCCGCTACCCACGCCCCCAAACACGATCTCCCCGAGCTGAATCAGCCACATGGGAACCAGGCCACCCAGCGGCGTGAACGAATCGTGCATTGAGTTCACGCTGCCGTTCGAGGCGGCCGTCGTTGCCGAGGCCCACCGACCAGAACCAACGATTCCGAAACGAGCTTCCTTGCCCTCCATGTTGCCGCCCGGTTGTGTCGCGCTAGCCAGTTGATCGACACCCAACGCGTTGTACGCCGGTATGCCCTGCTGTTCTTGCCACACCGCAAACACGGCAAGAGGAACCAGGATCACGAACATAGCGGCGAGCAACGCCCAACCTTGGCGGGTGTCCCCGACCATCATGCCGAACGTGTAACATAAGCCGACCGAGATGATCAGGATCGAGAGAACCTCGATAAAGTCACTCAGCGGCGTTGGGTTTTCATAGGGGTGGGCGGAATTGACGTTGAAGAATCCGCCGCCGTTCGTGCCAAGTTGTTTGATCGCCACCTGCGACGCCGCCGGACCCATCGCCAGTATTTGCGTGTCAACTGTCGTCCCGTCAGCCCCCTTCGTCGGCTGAAGCACGTGCGCCGTATCGTACGCTTTGAAGTTTTGGATGACGCCCTGCGACACCAAAATCAAAGCAACGATGATCGAAAGCGGCAACAGGATATAAATGGTCGACCGCACAAGGTCGAACCAAAAATTGCCGATCGTCATCGCCGTGCGGCGCGCCAGGCCGCGGATCAGTGCCACCAACACCGCCATGCCCGATGCCGCCGAGACGAAGTTCTGTACTGTCAGCCCCAGCATCTGCGACAAGTAGCTCATCGTGGTCTCGCCGCCGTAACCTTGCCAATTCGTGTTCGTCGCGAAACTGGCAGCCGTGTTGAACGCCGAATCGGGCGTGTTGGCCGGAAACTTTTGCGGATTTAACGGCAGATAGGCTTGCAGCCGAAGAAGCGCGTACACAGCGAGAAAGCCGATGCCGTTAAACAACAGCACTGCGACAGTATATTTACGCCATCCCATTTCTTCGTTGGGGTCTACGCCGGCAAACCCATAGATCCCGCGTTCCAGCCAGCCAAGCATGCGGTGCATTCCGCAACAGGGCTCGCCTTGGTAAACGCGCGCCATGTACCACCCCAACGGCTTGGCCAACGCCGCGAGCACCACAAAGTAAACAACGAGTTGAATCCAATCATTTGCGGTCATGCAAACCACTCCGGTTTTAAGAGGGCTACCGTGAGGTAAAGCAGCAACGCGACCGAAAGTACGAGGCCCATGATTTCACTTGCGTTCACGGCGTTTTTCTCCCAACAGCCAATCAGACAACCCGAGCAGCAACCACGCACAAGCCCCAAAAACCAATCCCACTACAATGATGACGACCTCTTTCATAGCTGTTCCACTCTTCAATCAACCGGTGAGTCGATGGCGCAGAATCGCGCTCCTGCGCAAACTCTTACCCGGCCATTGGCCAGCTCATTTCCGCTCGCGATTTTCGCCCATCAGTGCAGCGCTTAGCGAAATGAGCAGCCAAGCCGATACTGCGAACAATAATGCGATGCCAAGCATTGCCCAGTCGTTCATATTGCGTCCTTCGGTAAATTCGGGGGACCACTGGCAGCCCTGCTCGGCTGCAATCGCCTCTCTCGGTCGAATTCTAGCGGTACGGCCGTAAAAATAGTCTCAATTTTCTACGGCCCGGTATTAAGAAAGTATCAACGACCGTGACGCGGCGACTAATGATTCACGCCCGAGTTGTCGGTGCCTGCAAAAGTTCGAGGACTATGCCAGGCTCGCGTCCTGGACGGCGCAACACACGACACGGCGTCCGTATCTCCACCAGCGTCGCCCCGCTCTTCGGCTATCGCCGCTGTACGCCGAAGGCTTCCAGCCACAGCCCAGTGTGTCGCGTCGCAGCCGCGCACGGCTGCCGCACCGCATCAGATAGTTGAAACGATTGTAGAGGCTGAAATGGCCTCCCAACGGCTGGTAATAGGCTGTCTCCCGACAACCGCCCCATTCACCCCGCCAAAGAGCTTTGCTTGACCCGCGTTTAACGGCGATTTACTATGAAAAGTTGAGCTATCGCAGCATCTTTCCTGCGCTCTTCCAACGCCTGATTCGGCCCAACGCCGCATGATTGTTTACGTCCTCCTCGTCCTGGCTCTGGCGTCCTTCGTCATCGCATTTTTCAGTGCGCGCACATGGCACTGGAGCTATGTGTTGGTGGTCGAAGCGCTCTTCCTGGCTTCGCTCGGTTTCTTTCTGCTCGCCACTGAAACCGTCCGAATCAACGCGGTTTACCGGTCGGAGATTAACAGAACTCAAAAGCAACTCGACACGGTCGAGGCCCAAAACAACGCGCTGCAGGACGGCACGAACGATGGCGCCATCATCGGCCAGTTAAGTGGTGGCGAAACGCCAGTCAAAACGAGCAAAGATAAGCAGGGCAGTGAAGAAATCGAGAGCCTGGCCGATTTGAATCATGAGCTGCTGATCGCTACGCGACGGCGCGGCCGCGTGTGGCGCAACGCTAAACGAACTGCTCCACCGAACGCTCAAACCGGCGCCGTAACCGTCGCGCTGCCGGCGCCGACTCCCGCTGGCATGAAAGCGCCAACGGTGGTGTACGTATTCGAGGAAGGCGCGCCCCAATCGCCCGCCCCCAACGGGACACCCCGCGGCCCGCAGTATCTGGGCGAGTTTTCGGTCACGCAAGCCGGACCCCAGCAGGCCACACTCCAGCCCACGCTCCCCTTGGATCGATTCCAGCTGCAGCGCCTTGCCACGAGCCACACTCCGTGGGTCATCTACGAAACCATGCCCATGGACCAGCACGATATCTTTGCCGGGATAAGTGAGCAACAGTTGAAACAATTGCTGCCCAAGCAATCGGTCAATGAATACCTTCGCGATGCTAAGCCAGCCACTGCCAACGACGATCCGACACGCGTCGTCGGCTACGATGCAGATAATAAGCGTTTGCCCTCCGGCGTTCTCTCGAAGGCTACCAAAAAAATCTATGAACGGCGTCTTCACGATTATGCGTTGGAATTCGACCAACTGTCGCACCGCCGCATTGCCATGTTGACCGATATCGACGCCGTGAAGAAAGATATCGCTCGTCTCACCGAAGCCCAGACCAGCGCCAAACAGCTGCAGGCCTACCGCGAGGACGAACGGAAAAAACTCAACACCGACTTGGCCGGCATCACCAAGGAAAAACAAGCCATAGCGAACCACCTCGCTCAAGTTAACAAGCTTCTGGCCCGGGCGCGCGAGTTGACGGCCGACCTCCTGCGCCGCAACGAACAATTGGCCCAGACGTTGGCCGCCCGTCAACTTGCCAACGCGCACGTGCCCTAAACTCGCAGCTTCGCCGCGCAACTCCGCCGCTTCCGATGCGCACGACGGCGGATGATCGTTAGCGTCGGCGGCCACGCCGAATGTGTCGGGACTCGATTTGGCGTCGCCGCCGACGCTAATTAGTGTCTCCTCAGTTTGCTGCTGCCCTTTGCGCTCCTCTCGCATACAATGGCAGCGCCATGGGATTCTACGATCGCGATTACCAACGCGGCGGATACTACGACCGCCAACCAGGCTTGCACCTCGGTGGGCCGCGCACGCTCACGACCAAACTCGTGATCTTGATGTGCTTCGTGTACGTCATTCAGTTACTCACGCAGACACAAAACGCTTCCGGTTGGTTTACCAACCTGTTCAGCTTGCACGCCGATCTTGTGAAGCGGCCGTGGCTGTTTTTCGAGTTGCTGACCTACGGGTTCTTGCACGATCCATCGGATATTAAGCACATCCTCTTCAATATGATTGTG
>DASZZA010000939.1:0-4802 GCA_035545135.1 Lacipirellulaceae bacterium
GCGGACGGGGTGTCGGCAGCGAGTTAGTGGCAACTGGCGCAAACGAACCGTAGTGATCCACATCGGCGAAAAACGCTTCAAGACTGTAAAAATCGTCTTGCGTGTACGGGTCGAATTTGTGGTCGTGACACTGAGAGCAACCCATCGAGGCGGCCAGCCACGTCTCCGAAAAGTTCCGCACACGATCAGCCAGGTAAATCGCCCGATATTCGCCATCCTGCGCGCCGCCTTCGTGCGTCGTCTGAAGAATGCGGTTGTAACCGGTCGCCACAAGTTGCCACATTGTCGGATGGGGCAGCAAATCGCCGGCGAGTTGCTCGATCGTAAACTGGTTGAACGGCAGATCGTCGTTAAAGCTTTTGATCACGTAATCGCGATAAGGCGTAATGCGCTGATCCTGGTCGCCATGGTAACCGACTGTGTCGGCAAATCGCACCAGGTCGAACCACCACGTAGCCATTCGCTCACCGAACGCTGGTGATGCCAGCAGTTTGTCGACGAGCTTTTCGTAGGCGTCCGGACGCGTGTCTTTAACAAACTTATCGACTTGAGTCGGAGTCGGCGGCAGACCGATCAGATCGAAATACAACCGCCTGACGAGTGTGACGCGATCGGCCTCGGGCGAGGGAGTAACGCCAACTTCCTTCTGTTTCGCCAGTAGAAACCGGTCGATATTATTGCGGGCCCAGCCGGCGTCCTTTACCTGCGGCACAGGCGGCCGCTGCGGGGGAACGTATGCCCAGTGCGGCTCGTACTTGGCTCCGGCTTTGATCCACTTGCGGAAGAGCTCGATCTGGGCCTTTGTCAGTGGCGCCTTTTTCGCTTCCGGCGGCGGCATGCGCTCATTGGGATCGTCGCTCGAAACTCGGCGAATCAATTCGCTCGAGTCCGGATCGCCTGGAACGATTACCGCTTCGTGTGCGCTCTCTTCCTTGTCAAGGCGCAGATCTGCTTTCCGCGCAGCCGAATCGGGACCGTGACACGTGTAACACTTGTCTTCTAAGATCGGGCGGATGTCGCGATTGAAATGCGGGACATCATCCGCGGCCCAAAGTACGCCGGTCGCCCCAATGATGCTCGACGCGGCAAATGCCGCCGTCAAAATGATCCGGGAAAGCCCCATACTACTAGACGGCGTTTCGCGGCAAGTTTTTGCGGAACAAGCCGGCGCCGGGCAGAAATTTGAACGAATCGCCCGGCAAGTTGGCGGGGAACGAAACTGCCCCTCATTATCATTGGCAATGCCCTGCTCGACAAGCGAGCTGCATGTAAGGCAAATATTTATTATGGCGGGTTCGCCATGCCGATTCTCTCCGCCACCAGTTCGCGACAAAGACGAATGCCTGCCCCGCGACGTAATTGCGACTGTGCTTTCGATTTGCGGTCGCACACCGAGTGGGGCATAATGAACCCGCCTACTTCGTCACGTTCCGAAGAGCACACCTGCGACAAAATTGTAGAAACGCCCAAAATCGTGGGGAATTAACATCATGGATTCAGCAAACGTTACCCGGCGAACTTTTATCAAGAACACGGCCGCTGCAACCGCCGTCGCGATCGCCACCCCTACGGCACTCAAGGCCAAGCCGGCCACGAAATCCACCAGTCCCAATGAGCGTTTGCGGATCGGATTCATCGGCGTGGGCGGTCGAGCGCAGCAGCATCTCAAGTCCGCAATGAAACTGCAGAACGAGGGCCATGTGGAAATTGCAGCCGTGTGCGATGTGTTCAATCGACACCGCCGGGAAGCTGCCGAAAAAGTCTACGATGGTACCAACGATAAGCCAAAACAGATCGCGGACTACCGCGACCTATTGAGTGACCGATCGATCGATGCTGTATGCATCGCGACGCCCGATCATTGGCACGCGAAACAAACGCTCGACGCCTTCAAGGCTCGAAAGCACGTCTATTGCGAAAAGCCAATGACGCACACTATTGCCGAGGCCGTCGAAGTTTACAAAACATGGCAAAATTCGGGCCTCGTAATGCAGGTTGGCGTCCAGTCCACTTCGCTGCCCGTGTGGAAAGATGTGCGCAAGCGTTTGTGCGACGGGCAGTTGGGCAAGGTGCTTATGTATCAAACGTCGTACTTCCGCAATTCGGATATGGGACAATGGCGTTACTATAACCTGACACCTGATATGACGCCGAAGAACATTGATTGGCCCATGTTTCTCGGCACTGAGTTTAACTTGGCCCCCGATATGCCGTTCGATCGCGAGAAGTATCATCAGTGGCGTTGCTATTGGGATTTCGGGGCTGGCATGTTCACCGACTTGTTCGTACATCGTACGACGGCAATGCTGAAGGCCACCGGGCTGTGTTTCCCCGGCCGCGTGGTCGGCGCCGGCGGAATCTACTTGGAATACGATGACCGCGACGTGCCCGATGTCGCCACCGTGGTCGCCGATTTCCCAGAAGGCGTTCAGGGAATGGTGACCGCCACGATGTCGTGTCAGAACACGCCGGTACCGCAAATCATTCGGGGGCACTTTGGCTCGTTCCTGCTCGGGAACGGCGAGGAGATTTCCGAGTACGACTTCATCCCGGAACGTCGCGAAGTGACTCACAATGGCAAACTCAAAAAAGAGACTATCAAAGTCGAGGGCTTGAGCGACTCAAGCCTCACGCATTTCACCAACTTCGTTGAATCGGCCAAGGCGGGCAAACCCGATGCGGTGAATTGCTCACCCGAGCTCGGCGCCGCGGCAATGGTGATCGTCAAGTTGGGATCCGACAGCTATCGCCAAGGTAAGGCGTTCCACTTCGATGGGGAGAAACTAACGGTTTCCGACGGCGACAAAAGCTGGGCCGATCGCTGGGAAAAAATGTCGAAAGATCGCGCAGCCGCGAAACACATTCCAGGCTGGAAAGCCGGTGACTACGGCAGCAAGATCTATCCCAAAAAGTATCAGCAACTTGCTGGCCCCTGGATTAACGGCGTTGATCCAGCCAAACGCACATAAGATCGGACATACTCGATCAGAATTGCCGCTCGCACCGACGATAATGCCCCATGCGAATGTTGCGGTTTTTCATTTGCATTTTGCAACTTGCCATTTGCAATCTCGTATGGCTCTCAACCGCGCCAGCGCAAGTAGTTATTCACGTCGGCCCTCGCGGCGATGACGCGGCCGATGGGTCCACGGCCCACCCGCTGAAAACGCTGCATGGCGCGCAGCAGTTGATGCGACGGCGTTTCGCAACGGGCGCCGCCCGGTTTGTGCGTGTGGAAATCGCCCCCGGCCGTTACTTTTTAAACGAGCCGATGGTCTTCACGCCCGACGATTCCGGCGAATCGCCCGAACACCCTGTCTCCTTCGTCGCCAAGGGAGGAAGGGTTACGATCAGCGGAGGGGAGCCGATCATCGGGTGGCGCCAAGTGGGCGATCGTTGGGCGGCCACCCTGCCAGGCAAAATCCCGGCGCCTCGCGATCTCTGGATTAACGGTCACCGTGCCATTCGCGCGCGATCGCCGAACAAAGATTTTTATCGAATTGACCAGGCAGGTCCTGATAATCGTACAAGCTTTAGGGTTCAACCCGCCGATCTTTTACACCTAACCAAACCACAATCGGCCGAGGTCGTATTTTTGCACGACTGGTCGATCTCGCGGGTTCGGCTGGCGGATATCGACGCGGCCACACAAACCTATCGCTTTTCGGACGCTATTGGAGCTTACCTACCTCAATTCGTGATCTCAAATTTCGTGCCGCACGCGCGCTACTTTGTCGAAAACTCACCGGAACTTCTCGACGCACCCGGCGAATGGTATTACGAACCAACCAACCGCACGCTGTCTTATATTCCGCGCGAAGGCGAGACATTGATTACTGCCGACGTCGTTGCGCCTCGGCTGCCGCAACTCGTCATTATTCGCGGCAAACAGGGAAAGCCTGTCACAAACATCGAATTTGACGATGTAACGTTTTCTTGCTCCAGGTTCGATATCCCACGCCATGGTTTTGCCGGCATCCAAGCGTGCTTCCATGAGCGACGCCTCTCGCCCGGCGACACGCAGGATGTCGCCATAACTCCAGCCATCCAGGTCGACAATGCTCATGGCTGTTCCTTTACCAATTGCCGGTTTGAATGCTTGGCCGGTTCCGGATTGCACATCGAGCACTCTCGAAATTGCCGTGTCGTAAGAACGACCTTCCGTGAGATCGGCGGTAATGGCGTGATGATTGGTTCCACCCCGCATGCAGACGCAGCCCTCGCTCAGAACAACATCGTCGAAAACTGCCTCGTCGAGAATTGCGGCACGACGTACTTCGGCGCCGTCGGAGTGTGGATCGGCATCGCCGCAGATACGATCGTAAGAAACAACGAGCTGCGCGACCTGCCGTATTCCGGAATTTCTATTGGTTGGTGTTGGGGAGACGCGAAAACCGACTGCCGTGGAAATCAGATCCTTCGAAACCATATTCACGACGTCATGCAAATACTCTCCGATGGTGGTGGAATCTATACCCTCGGCCGGCAGCCAGGAACGGTGCTCGCCGAAAACGTAATTCACCACGTACCGCCCAATGCTGGTCGGGCTCAAAGCAATGGCATTTTCATGGATGAAGGGTCGACCGACATCCTGGTCGCTCACAATACCATTTACCACATCGCATGCAGCCCGATCCGCTTCAATATGGCCGGAATCAATACGCTTGTCGAAAACCGTTTGGCAATGGCGTCCGGCGTCCCAGCATTACACTACGACGGCACCAGTCCAAAAACAAAGCTTGTCGACAACGAAGAAATCACCAACGCCGACTGGAAGCCGCCGCCTAACGATCCGGCATTCC
>DASZZA010000940.1:0-12631 GCA_035545135.1 Lacipirellulaceae bacterium
CGGAACCTCCGTCGCACGCGTGGCTCGGCTGGACATCTGCAGGCCTGGGGACGTTACTTGCCGGCACGCTGCTGTTCATGCTCGCCAAACGCCGTCGCCGCGGTCCGTCTCCCGCCGATTGGGCCCTCGGTTCAATCGCCGACCTGGAGGCGATTTCGATTGAAAACGAAACCGACGCCGGTGCAGTTATCAATGAAGTCGTGGACATCGTACGCGAATTTTTCGAGCTGCAGTACAATATCCCCGGCCTGTCGATCACTTCGCGGCAGTTCAAAGCGCAAGCCGCCAAACAGGCCGGCCTAACCGGCCCGGCCCAAGAGGCGCTCGCCTGGCTCGTCTCGCTCGCAGATGAAATCAAGTTCGCCCGGTTCGACGTCGGTGCCCAGCAGTCGCGGCAAGCTATCGAGCGCTCCAAGGCTCTCATTGAAGAATGCCAGCGGCGGCGCCAGGCATCGGAGACGGGGGCGGCGTGATGTTCTACAATTCCTGGTTCTTCTTGCTACTGCTCCTTCTGCCGGTCGTGGCCTGGCGACTTTGGTCAGGTTCACGTGCCGCGGCACTGCCGTTCAGCGGAACGCAATTCGCTAAGTTCCTGCGACCCACCTGGCGACAACGTCTGGCATGGCTGCCCGGTGCGTTGACCCTCGCCGCAATAGCGCTGATGGTTGTCGCTCTGGCCCGGCCCCGTGAAGGTCGCCAGCAAACGATCGTCGACTCCGAAGGAATTGCCATGGAAATGGTCGTCGATCGCTCCGGCAGCATGCGCGCGATGGACTTCCAGATCAATGGCGCGCACGTCGACCGGCTGACCGCAATTAAGAACGTCGCCAGCCACTTCATACTAGGTGATGCCGAATCGCACACGCATAACGGCCTCGCCGGCCGTCCGAACGACACCATCGGCTTAATCACGTTCGCACGAGCCGCCGACGCGATCATGCCGCCGACGCTCGACCACGCATTCGTTATCGATCAACTGAATCATCAGCAAGTCGCCTCGCGCCGCGAAGAAGATGGCACCGCCATCGGCGACGCGGTCAGCCTGGCCGTCGAGAAGTTGAGGTCCATGGATCATCGAAAGAAAGACAAAATTAAAAGCAAAATCGTGATCCTGCTCACCGACGGCGACAACAATGCGGGCGCAGTCGATCCCCTGCAAGCCGCGGAACTCGCCAAGACGATGGGCGTGAAGGTTTACACAATCGGTGTCGGCACGCGCGGCGCCGCGCCGATGCCCGTACGCGACCCCTTCTCTGGCCGGGAGCACATCGAGTGGGTCGATGTCAGCATGGACGAAGATACGCTGCAGAAAATCGCGGCAGTGACGGGCGGAAAATACTTTCGCGCGACCGACACAAAATCGCTCGCCTCGATCTATCACGAGATCGACCAGTTAGAGAAAAGCAAGGTCGAATCGCGACACTTTACCGATTATCGCGAGCTGGCCGTTGAACCGTTGCACGAGGGGCGCTGGCTTCTCCCACCAGTCGTGCTTATCGCGCTGGGGCTCCTTTCGGCACGCGTCCTATTGACCAACCTCGTATTTCGGGAATTGGACTGAGGCTAGTTGCACTTACGATGGACATACACTTCGGAAATTTGAACCAGTTGCATTGGCTGTGGTTGGTTGCCGCGTGCGTTGCGGCCGCCGTATTCGCAGCGGTAGCTCGACGTCGGGCCCAAACGCGCTTCGCAACGGCAAACTTAGTACGCCGGTTGTTGCCGTCCCAGCGTACCTTCCGCTCAACCTTCGGCACGATACTCGTCGCAGCCGCCATGGCCTTGCTGGTCGTGGCGCTCATCGATGTTCGCTGGGGCAAGGTGTGGCACAAAGTACCCCAAAGGGGAATCGAGGTGATGTTCGTACTCGATGTGTCACGCTCCATGTTGGCCGAGGACGTAACGCCGAACCGGCTGGAAAGGGCCAAACAGCAGATCAAGGACACGCTCGACGAAATGGCCGGCGACCGAGTGGGACTGTTCGTCTTCGCCGGCGACGCCAAGCAACAAATCCCGCTCACAACGCATTACGACGACTTCAAACAGGCACTCGACGGGGTCGGACCGCAAAATGTCCGCCGTGGCGGTTCGCGGCTGGGCGACGCCATCGACGCCGCTTCGCACGGCTTTTTGACCAAATCAAATGCCCACAAGGCAATGGTTGTTTTCACCGACGGCGAAGATCAGGAAAGCAAACCCATCGAAGCCGCTCGACGTGCGCATGCCGAAACCGGAGTTCGCATTTTTACCGTCGGTCTCGGCGACATGGAAAAAGGTGCTCGCATACCGATCGGCTCCGATGAGCGCCAAGATTATGTGACCTACGACGGCCAGCAGGTGTGGTCGAAACTCCGCGGCGACATCCTGCGGCAGGTGGCCACCGTTACGGGCGGCGCGTACATCCCCGCCGGCACGAAGCAAGTGAACATGGCCGATGTCTACCATCATTACATCGCTGGCGTCGAGCAGGAACAAGTCGAAACGGCGCGAATCAGCCAGTATGAGCCGCGATTCCAATGGTTTGTCGCGGCAAGTCTGCTGTTGCTATTGATCGAGATTGGTGTGACAACGTGGCCCGTTGCATCAGTCCGCAGCTTACCTGCTACCGGAAATCCAAATCGCGGCGAGTCGAGCGGCCGCCGAACGCGCAGCGCTCGATCCACTGAACATTCGACCGCAGCATGAGCAATCTCCAACGAACAATTTGTGTGGGTCTCCTGCTGGGCAGCATAGCGTCCACCAGCACCGCGTGCGCGGCTGACAACCCACGCCAGGTGGCGCTTCAGATCAACAAAGCAAACGATCTGTTGCGCCAGGGCGACGTGGACGCCGCCATCGGCGCCTACGAAAAGGTGCAAAAGGTTTCGCCGAACCGCGACGATCTCTCCTACGATATGGCCGTGGCCGAGTATCGAAAGGGCGATGTTGCCGCGGCCGAGCGCCTCTTTCAATCCGCGGCGACCAGCGACGACGACTCCCTCGCCGCAAAAGCCCGCTACAACCTGGGCAATTGCGACTACGCCTCGGCTATCAAAGTCTCCAAAACCGACGCGCCCACCGCCATTAAAGGCCTCGGCCGCGCAATTGCCAATTATCGTAGCGCATTGGGTATCGATCCCAACGACGCGGACGCCCGCACCAATCTCGAACTGGCTGCCAGGCTCCGCGACACGTTGCGCGAACAACAGAAGGCGCAACAGCAACAACGACAGCAACAGCAACAGTCGCAACAAAAAAGACAGCAGCCACAACAAAAAAACAAGCAACAACAATCACAAAATCAGCAACAAAAGCAGAATAACGACGAACAGCAATCGCGGGCCAATCCGTCGCAACAGCAGCAACAGTCGCAGTCGTCGTCGAACGAGAACAAGCAACAGCAGCAAAACTCGTCAAGCAACAATCAACAACAAAACAAAGATCAGAAAAAAAGCCAGCAATCACAGCAGAACAAACCACAATCACAGCAGCAGCAAAACGGCAAAAGTGAATCTAAAAAGGAATCATCGCAACAACTGCCGTCCACGACGCAGCAGCAAACGCAACCCAACAAATCCGAAAAACCGGCGGACAAGACTTCGCAGCAGCAAAAGAACCAATCAATCGAGCCCCAGACGCTCCACAACCACCAGCAACGTTCCCAGAAGCAACAAACTGCCGAAAAGCCCGCACCGGCCGATCAGCAAGGAAAGCAAGCGCCGAAAGGCAAGCTTGAGGCCGCGTCGAAGCAGGACAAATCGAACAACGACGAAAATAAACGACAGGCGATCGACGCCGACTCGGCCACCGATGCCCCGATGACGCGTCAAGAAGCCGAAAAAATGTTGCAGGCCATACGCGATCGCGATATGCTGCGACGCCTCCAACGCCAGGCGGCCGAGCGCGACCAGCACGTGCCCGTCGACCGCGACTGGTAATGCGACCGTTACAAATCGAGATTCATGCAACCAAAAGTACCATTAGCGTCGGCGGCCACGCCGAATCGACTGCCGCTTCACTATGCCTTTGCGGCAACAAATTCGCCGCCGCCGACGATACTAAGAACAAAACCCCTCTCCCCACGCGAAGGGCCGGAGTGAGGGTGCATCGGTATCGGTTTTGATAGAGCACCTAAATCGGTTCCATGCCACGCTGACATCATTCCTAATCGATGAAGAAACCTCTCTGCAAAATTTACCGCACATTCCTTCTCGTTGCGATGGCCATCGGCCTGACTGGTCGCGTGCGCGCCGCCGATGTTCGCGCTCACCTCTCGGCACAAGAGACCTACGTCGGCCTTCCGATTACGCTACGCATCCAAGTCAGCGATGCCTCCAATGTCCAACCGCCGACCATGCCCAAAATCGACGGCCTCCAAATCAGGTCGATGGGCACCCCCTCGCGAAGCACCCGGATCACCACGATCAATGGCAGCACGACGACAAGCACGTCGGTTACGTTCGCCTACGAGCTCACCCCTCAGCGCAATGGCAGTTTCCATATTCCGCCGATAACGGTCCATTCCGACGGCGCCGACGGTCAAACGCGTGCTCTCGAGTTTGTCGCCTCGAAGAGCGATACCGGAGACCTCATGTTTGTCGAAATCGCCGGTAAGGAAAAGCAAATCTACGTCGGTCAAGCTCTCGATTTAACGCTCAAGATCTGGCTGCGGCCCTACAGCGACCGCGATCACAAGATCACGCTGTCCGAAGGCGACATGTGGAAGCTGGTGTCCGACCGTACCAGCTGGGGCCTGTTCGCCGATCGGATGCAAGATTTGGAGGATAACAACCAGCGACCGGTCGGCAAGGAAGCGTTGCGCAAGGACAGTAGTGGCGCCGAACACAGTTATTACTTGTATCAGATCGCGGCGACGATTTATCCCAAGCGTCCCGGCAAAATCGATGCAAGTAGCGTGAAGGTTGTTGTCCAGTATCCGACCGCAATCGGCCGTGCCCGCGATCCGTTCGCCGATTTCTTCCGCGATATGCCTGTGCCCGGCGGTCAAGCGGGTCCGTTCGACGACGGCAATTTGTTCTCGCCATTTTCATCGCGGCTTGCAATACAGTCGGTGCGCCCGATCGTGGCCGAAGCGACTGCCGACGCGATCAACGTTTTGCCCATCCCAAAGTCTGGCCGTCCCGCCGATTACCGCGGCGCGGTCGGCAAATATCGCATCGCGACCGAAGCCAAGCCGACGAACGTCCAAGCCGACGACCCGATCGAGTTGTCGATCGGCATTTCCGGCACGGGGCCCATGGAATTGGTTGAAGCACCTCCAATGGCGAATATGGCAGTCCTCACTGATGATTTCAAGGTGCCGACCGAGCCGCTCGCGGGTTTCGTGAAAGGAAATCAAAAGCTGTTCACGGTTTCTATTCGCCCGAAACGGCCCGGCATAACGCAGATTCCGGCGATACCGTTCAGCTATTTCGATCCCTCGGAGAGGAAATTCGTTACCGTCCACAGCGACCCGATTTCTATTCACGTGGACCCAGCCGATACGCTTGCGCTGAATACCATCGTCGGAGAAGAGAAGGGCGCCGCCGCCGACACAAAAGTCAACAACGCCGAAACGCCATCCAGAGCGCCGTCGCTTTCAAATTTCACTAGCGGCGATTTGTTGACCTCCGATTCGTCACATGCTCTCAAACCGTCGACAATGTTTCTCCTTTTGGGTGTGCCGCCGCTGATCGTGCTGGCTATCGCGGTCGTGCGATCTCGCCGATATCCGGCCCGGTTACTGCGAGGTTTTAAGTCCAACGCGGCGCGCTTCAGAAATCAAATCGAAAAAGCGCAATATCCATCCGAGCTCGCGGACGCTTTAGGAACCTACCTCGCACGTCAACTTCGGTTGCGGCAACTCCCTCTCACCCCGCGAGAGGGCCAAGGCGAGGGTGCCTTATCCGGCCTCGGGGAGCTTCAGCAAAAACTTCTAGGCGCACTACGCTCGTCCGGCCGGCGACAACTGGCCATCCGCTGCGAGCGGCTTTTTGATGCTTGCGAACAACAATCCTTCGCAGGCGCATCGAGTCGCGACCGGTCGTTCGACGAACTGAAACAGGAAGCACTGCACGTTGCTGATGACCTGCGATCCGACAATCGCTGGCGACGACCGAAGCCCGAACAATTACGTGGCGAGTACCAGCGCCGACGTTCGTCGCCGTCGCGGGCCCAGTCAGCAACCAAGTCGCTGACGATCGCGGTCGTCTTTGCAGGCGCGTTAGCCGGCGCTAGCCGTATCGCCGCCGCCTCTGACGTCAACTCGCATGTGCTCACCCTTTCGCGCGCGCAGCAGAAGTTGCTCCTGCACGAAGCCAATGGATCTTACAGCCAGGCACTTCACCTAGCCAAGAAAAACTCGTTCGAGGCTAAGCAATCGTTTGGCAAAGCGGCGGAAAAATATCAGTTCATCGTCGATTCCGGCGTGAGTAACAGCCGGCTATACATAAACTTGGCCAACGCGTACTTGGAAAGCGGTCAACCAGGGAAAGCAATCGCCAATTATCTGCGCTCACTAAAAATCGATCCAACCAATCACGACGCCCGCGCGAATCTGGCGTTCGCTGAGCGGAGCCTCCATTCGGCCGCTGACGCCTCCGGTGCAAAAGGCCTCGCCGATCCCAACTCCAACTCACTCACTTGGGAGAATGTACGAGCGTGGACCAACTCGTACGTCAGTCCGGGTACAGTGCAACTGATTATGCTCGCCGCATGGTGCCTGCTATGGGCGACGATTGGGATCCGTTTATTCCAATTCCCCTTTGCGTGGAAGACAACGGCGGTTGTCGCATTATTGCTCTTCTTGATCGCGGTCCCACTGTTCATCGCCAATTGGAAAGAATCCGGAACGCCCCAGGCCGTCGTGATTTCGCTCGGTGCGACGCTCCACGATGCCGATGGCCCACAAAGCGAGCCCATTGCCGGTTCCGCAGTACATGTGGGCCAGGTTGTCGAGCCCCTTAAGCGGCGCGGCGACTGGCTCCAAGTTCGCACCTCGAACGGCCAGATCGGATGGTTGCCCGGCAATTCGCTGGAGCGCATCTAACGGTTGCTTCCCACACGACGCAATACTGAATTCATCCTCATCTGGCGGTGCGCAAATGCGGCACTGGAACTACTGGCCCACTTGGTGCTATATTTGTGGAGCGGCGGCCCGAACCTTCGGGCATTATCGACAGGCGTCGGGCGTCGCACTTCCTCCTTTGGTCCGTCTGTCCTCTGCGGCATGCTCCATCGTTCATTGGTGGTAGTCGGTCGCGCAATATGATAGCCTCTTGTGAGCCTAGAATTGCAACCGCTCCTCGTTCGACCGCATCAAGTCGAAGAACGTGCGGTTCGCCTGGATGGCGCCGGTAAGATCAAGAGGAAGTCGTTGATTCTGAAGTATCTCGCCCCCCTGCACATAACGGGGAAGTGGCTGCTGTTATCCGTCGTCGTCGGCATGGTGGCCGGAATCGGCGCGATTCTCTTCGACATTGCCAGTCAATCCGTTCGTCGGTTCGCTTTAGAAGGGATTGCCGGCTATGTCTCGGCCAGCCCGGACGGCGAAGTTGATCTGTACAAGCCGCCGCCGTCCCATCTCGCGCCGCTGAAGCTGATCGGTGTCATCTCCGTCGGCGGGCTTCTCGCCGGCCTTGTCGTCTTTTACTTTGCTCCCGACGCCGAAGGCCACGGTACCGACGCCGCAATCGCCGCCTTTCACCACAAGCGCGGATATATCGGTCCGAATGTAGCGCCCGTCAAGCTCATCGCGTCCGCATTCACGATCGGAACCGGAGGATCGGGCGGACGAGAAGGTCCTATCACCCAAATCGGCGCGGCCGCTGGCTCGTTCATCGGCACGTACTTCAAGTTGCCGGCGCACGACCGGCGCATTCTGTCGGCCGTGGGAATGGGCGCAGGCCTGGGAGCAATCTTCCGCGTGCCGATGGCCGGAGCGTTGTTCGCAGCCGAAATCCTGTACCGCGGCGCCGACTTAGAGTCGGAGGTCATCGTACCAGCTGCTGTTTCTTCGATCATTAGCTACAGCGTTTTTTCGTACTGGTTGCCGCCCGAGATGCGCTTCGTGCCCATATTTGGCAAGCATTTGCAATTCGAGATGTCGTCCGTCTTGGAATTACTCCCGATGACCATCCTTGCCGTCGTGCTTGTCGTCGTGGCAGTGCTATTCATCAAAACGTTTTACGGACTCCATCACTGGTTCCAAAAGTCACGACTTCCCAAATGGTTTCGCCCGGTGATCGGTGCGGCCATCACTGGGGTACTCGCACTGGCTGCGTACTGGTCCGTCCACAACGATGCACGTGCACTCGGCGTCCTCGGAACAAGCTACGGCATGTTGCAAATTGCGCTGACCGACCCCAGCGCCATGGGCTTCTGGTTATTGGCAACCTTCGCCGTCGTCAAAATCCTTACCACGTCGTTCACGATCGGTTCCGGAGGCTCCGGCGGTATTTTCGGGCCTTCAATGGTCATTGGAGGCATCACCGGTGCAGCGGTAGGGCTTGCGCTTCACGCTCTATGGCCCCATATTGTGCCTCAACCGCAAATCTTTGCGATCGTCGGTATGGCCGGTTTCTTTGCCGGCGCGGCTCACGCCCCCATCTCAACGGTCATCATGGTGAGCGAGCTGACAGGCGACTATGCCCTGCTCGTGCCCACCATGTGGGTTTCGACGCTATGCTTCTTGCTCTGCCATCGGTGGACACTGTACGACCAACAGCTTCCATCCCGCCTCGATTCACCCGCTCATCGCGGCGACTTCTTGGTCGACGTTTTGGAAGGCATTACGGTCCGAGACGTGCCGTGGAAACAGCGCACGTCCGTTTTCCAAGGCATGCCGCTCAAGGAGATCGTGCACCTCATTGCCGAAAGCCGCCAGCACTATTTTCCCGTTGTCGACGGCGCGGGACGATTCGTGGGAATATTTTCCACGGACGACGTCCGCAGCCATCTCTACAACGAAGAGATATGGCATCTCGCAAACGCGCGCGATGTGATGACCACACGTGTCGTCTCGGTCACGCCCGAGGATGATCTGAACACGGCATTGAAGCGCTTCACCGATCTGAATTTAGACGAGCTGCCGGTCGTAGATCACGAAAACCCTTCGCAGCTTTTGGGGATGCTCCGTCGAAGAGACGTCATCGCATGCTACAACCAAAAGCTCCACGATTATCAAAAGGCCGACGAGGAAGGTTTCGACTAACCTATGTCGAAAAACGATCACCGTAGGGCGCTAGCCCACCGTTCTGAGTGAAAACCGGCCGCTAGCGCGGTCCGGCTGATTCCCATTTCGCGTTTTGAGACATAGCATAATCTTGGCCCACCGTAGCGTACTTCGCAAGAATTCCGATTTCTGTGCTCAACTTCAACTTCCCACGGAACTACTAGAATCCGTAGTCATCCACTGCCGCGCATCCGCGATATCCGCCAAATCAAAATACCTGATCTTGGCTCGCGTGAACGGCCGACAGAAAACGGCCATGCCCGCTTCCCATTTTTTGTCGCCCACTAGCGCCAGTCGATCGATATCGCTGAAGTGCTTCCAGTCGAACTTCATGTCTTCCCAGAGAGCACCGGCCGTCCAGCCGTGAAAATCCCGCAGCGCAACCACGAGGCGAATCTTGCCATGCTTCTCAATCGCCGCCTCGACCACGGGAACAAAGTGCTCGTAGTCGTCCTTGGTTAGTTTTCCGCTCAGCGACACCTCGACGTAACTGTCGTTCGCGGCCTCGTGGATTTCGACAGGCATAGAGCACCTCCTCGATTAACGAATATTTGCACCTCACCGGCCCCGCCCAAAAAACGTGCCAGGAATCCATACGCTTTTGCAGTCAAAGCATAACCATCAACTACAGCCTGAGTTCCTGACACCTTTTTTGGGGAATAGCACCCTCGCAACGATTATATCGTAATTCGACCCGCGAAAAAACGACCGAAGCGAGATTGAGCAAAACACTTGGGCAAGTCGGGTTGCCACGCTTCGACCAACCCACCTACTACCTATTCGCTTACTCATCTTCGCGGAGCACATTAACAATGCAGACGTCAACACTAGTGGAACCCCTGTACGCTACCGGCTATGCTATGGCTAGCCGGCCTCGTCGATGTCGTCCTCTACGGCGCAAGCGTGGATCGATGAGTTGCCGAACTCAATCCCGCAGCGAGGGTACGCTATGTTCCTACGCCACACCAATCTCCATCGCCGACGTTTCCTCAAGACGGCCGCATCGGCCGGCGCCGCGATCATGGCGCCGCATATCATTCCTGCCTCCGCGCTCGGAAAGGACGGCGCCGTCGCTCCTAGTGAGCGAATCATCTTGGCTGGCATCGGAATCGGTAATCGCGGCACCTACGACCTCGGCTGCTTTTTGGAGCAGGGCGACGTTCAATTCGTCGCCGTTTGCGACGTCAAAGCGGTTCGCCGCCACGCCGTGAAAAAAATGGTCGACCGAAAGTACGGCAACCACGATTGCAATATGTATCGCGACTTTCGCGAGCTGTTGGCACGCGACGACATCGATGCCGTCTTGATCGCAACCGGTCCGAATTGGCACTGTACGGCGGCCTGCTACGCCGCACGTGCCGGCAAAGATATGTACTGCGAAAAGCCGTGCACGAAAAACATCGTCCAAAGTTTGCAACTCGCCGACACCATGCGCCGCGCCGGCGTCGTGTTTCAAGCCGGCACGCAGCGGCGCAACTTGCCCCACTTCGCCTTCGCGTGCATGCTCGCCCGAACCGGCAAGCTCGGCAAACTCAAAACGGTCTACGCGCACCCCATGGGCATGACCGCTCTTATGAGCGGCTGGTTACCCGCGGAGCCTGAACCGCCAATGAACATCGTCGACTGGAACATGTACCTCGGCCCCGCCGCCTGGCGACCGTACAATGCGAAGCTCCTCGACGGCTTCAACTTCGAAAAAGGAGGCGGCCTCGTCGGCGGCGGCGTGCTTGAGTGGGGATCCCACTGCGTCGATTTATGCCAATGGGCCGTCGGTGCCGACGACACGTCGCCCGTCGAATACAATCCGCCCGAAAACGGTCAAATGGTGGCCCGCTACGCAAACGGCGTCAAACTCGTCTTGCGCGAGACTGGCTGGCTTCCGTTAGGCTCCTGTCCTGTGCGCTTCGAAGGCGAAACGGGCTGGGTCGAAACGGCCGACAGCGGCAAGTTCGTCCTCAGCTCCCCGGCACTCCTGGCCGGGCGAAAGGTTGCCGAGATCGGCGGCTATCCCGCCACCTTCCATGTGCGCGACTTCCTCGATTGCGTCAAAACGCGTAGCCAGCCCAAGGCCAATGCCGAGGTGGCCTGCTACTCGCACATCACTTGCCATGCCGCAAACATCGCACTCGCGCTCGGACGCAAACTCAACTTCGACGTCAAGAAACACGAGTTCATCGACGACCCCGAGGCCAATCGCTTGCGCTCCGAGGCACTGCGCGAGCCCTGGCGAATATGACAACTTTCGAATCACCCGTTTAGAGCCTATCCCAAAATGCCGGGGACTCCATTTTTTCGGAGTCCGCGGAGCAAAAATGGGATTGTCCCCTTCGCCGGGGCATTTTGGGATAGGTTCTTAGCGTCGGCGCCCACGCCGTAGCTACGGCCGACCACCTCGACTCCCGCACACCAATCGTTCACGGTTCCCACTCCTATGGCAACAACTAAACCCTCGCAGCATCGCATCGCGTATTCATTCACGATCGTTTTACTCGCTGGTGTCGCGCAACTTTTCGCCGCCGACTACTACACAAACTTCCCCGGTAAAGAACGCGAGCTGATCGAAATCCTCCAATCGAAACCGCCCGCGGAAAAAGCTATTGCCTGTAAGGAACTCGCGCTCGTCGGCACCAAAAAGTCCGTGCCCGAGCTGGCCAAGCTGCTGAACGACAAAGAGCTTTCCTCCTGGGCCCGTATCGCACTCGAGGCGATCCCCGACCCGTCGGCCGACGAGGCTCTGATAACCGCCGCAAAAACTCTGCACGGCGAACTGCTCATTGGCACGATCAACTCGATCGGCGTCCGTAAGTCCGCGCACGCCACCGGACTGCTTTCGCAGCTGCTGAAAGATAACGACACACACGTAGCCAGCGCCGCCGCCGTTGCCCTTGGTCATTTACCAGGCGACACCCCCACAAAAACGCTCCGGCACGCGCTCACGAGCACAACCGGCCCGGTCCACGACGCCGTCGCCGAAGGCTGCATCCTCTGCGCCGAGCGGCTCACCAGCGAAGGAAAGTCAGCCGACGCCGCCGCATTATATGATGCGGTCCGCAAGGCCGATCTTCCCAAACAGCCCAGGCTCGAAGCGACACGCGGCGCAATCCTTGCCCGCCAAACCGCCGGCCTGCCGTTGCTCCTCGAGCAACTGCGCTCACCCGACAGGGCCTTCTTCTACATCGGCTTGACCACCGCGCGGCAATTGTCGGGCCGTGAAGTGGCCGATGCCCTGGCCGCCGAGTTGCGACGCACGACGCCGGAGCGAGCCGTCAAGTTGCTTGCCGCCCTGGGCGATCGACACGACCCCGAACTTCCCCGCGAGGTGCTCGAAGTCGCTAAGCACGGCGACAAGCAAGTTCGAATCGCTGCCGTCCGAGTAATCGGCCAGCGCGGTGATACAAGCAGTGTGCCAATACTAATGGA
>DASZZA010000941.1:0-4104 GCA_035545135.1 Lacipirellulaceae bacterium
ACCGCCGGCCTCACCGACGCCACGCAGGTCGCTCCGGAAGTTCGAGCACTCAAAACGCGCTTCGGTCACGATTTCCCCATCATCGTCGACATTTACGCCACGCGCCATAGCCGGCTCGGTTCCTCTACGCCCAGTTATGTCGAACAAGTAATGCAACTCGCGCACCCCGTGGCCGATGGAGTTCACATCTACAGGCACCAAGACAAACACAAACCTGGCGAACGCGAGAAATACGAGATCATCCAAAGAGTGATGAGTTCGTGGCCGCGAGAATGATTGCGTCGCCGCCACGTTTCCTTAGTCGCACGCCGAATCGTCCAACTGTTGCAGTAACTCTTCGAACCGAGCCGCGTACTGCGCGTGAACCGCCGACAAATGTTGGCGGATTTCACCCAGATGTTGCTAGTTTTCACGGGCGAGCTCGACCACGTCTGCCTCATCACGCAGGCGGCCTTCCGCAAGTTTTAATCCAATCAAACAGGGAAGCGTCATATATTTTAAGGTTCCCCGCGGCGCCCATCTGAATCGGATTTGGTATCGTCGTTGGCGCCGGTCGGGCTGCCGTCCCGGGATGTCCGCCTTCTGGCAAGATATGAACCTCGATTCCCGTTTCACAATGCAGCAGTTTCGGCCAACGTCCTACCACCGCCTTCATTACTTCAAAACCACTAACCGACGCTGCCCGTAGAAACTCGTCAATGCGCTCTTTAGGAAGTGCAATGTCAATGTCTTGGGTAACTCGCCCCACGTATCCATGCCTCCACACGGCCCAGCCGCCTCCGACCACTGCTTCGCAATTACAGGCAGCCAGCACCTGATCCAGCGCCCGAACCACGCGCCCGTACCGCCCCGGCAAATCCTGCGGTTCCAGCATCCGATCCCTCCCGGCCAACAAAATGTCGGCGAGTTCGAGTTGCCGCGTTAGTATATCTATCGTGAGTTGAGGTGACATCCGCTCACTGCCCCTACGCTAGTATTTCGGTAACCACCCGCGCCGGATCCACGCCAATCAGCCGTTGATCGAGCCCTTGGAACTTGAACGAATAGGTAAACGGATCGAAGCCCAACAAATGCAATATCGTCGCGTGCAGATCATGCACATGGACTCGATCCTTCGTCACGTTGAAACCGAAGTCGTCGCTCTCGCCGAGCGTGATGCCGCCTTTGATGCCGCCGCCCGCCAACCACATCGAGAAGCAATTCGGGTGATGGTCCCGGCCGTCGTTGCCGCCCCCCTGCACCATCGGCGTGCGGCCAAACTCGCCGCCCCAGACGACGAGCGTTTCCTCCAGCATGCCGCGTTGCTTGAGGTCCTTGAGCAACGCCGCGCACGCCCGGTCGGTCGCAAGGCAATTCTCCTTGATGTCGTGCGTCAAATTTCCATGCTGATCCCACGCTTCATGGAAGATTTCCACAAACCGCACACCACGCTCCACGAGCCGCCGGGCCAATAGCGCCGTCGCCGCGAACGACGGCTTGCCTGGCTCCGCCCCGTACATCTTGAGAATGTGCGCAGGCTCTCGCGATATATCAATCGCGTCCGGCGCCTTGGCCTGCATCCGGTAAGCCATTTCGAACGAGTTGATCCGCGTGGCAATCTCGGGGTCGCCAATCTCGTTCAAATGCGCCTGATTGAGAGCGTTCACCGCATCGAGCGATTCCCGCTGCAACGAGTCGTCCACTCCGCTGGGGTTCGACAAATACAGCACCGGGTCGCCGCTCGTACGGAACGTGACTCCCTGATACACGGTCGGCAGAAACCCGCTGCCCCAGTTCGAATTGCCGCCGCTCGGTCCTTTTTTGCCCGTGCTGAAAACGACGAATCCCGGCAAGCTTTGCGTTTCGCTCCCCAGGCCGTACAGCGTCCAAGCGCCCAGGCTGGGCTTACCAAATTGCTGCGAGCCGGTGCTCATCAGGATTTGCCCCGGCGCGTGGTTGAAGGCGTCGGTAACCATCGACTTCACAATGGCGATGTCGTCAACAACTTCGGACAAATGCGGCAAAATCTCCGACAGTTCCGCCCCACATTCACCGCACTTCTCGAAACTGAATTTCGGGCCAAGCAGCTTCGAATTCGGATTGATGAATGCGGCCCGATAGCCTTTGAGCAATTCAGCCGGCGGCAACGTGCCATCGAACTTGGCCAGCTGTGGCTTGTGGTCGAACAGTTCTAAGTGGCTCGGCGCACCGGCCATGAACAGGAAAATGACATTCTTGGCCCGCGCCCGAATCGGCGGCCCCTTCACGGCAAGCGGATCCCGCCCCGCCGCTTCCGCCGTCGGAACCCCTGCCAGGTGAGCCAGTGCAATAGACCCCAGCCCGACACCGCATTCCTTCAAAAACCACCGACGCGCCAGCAGTTGCGGCGGAACATTTCGATAGAGATGGTCTTGGCAGTTCATGGTTTTCGGTTCGTCGACAGTTGATAGTCGATAGTTGCTTTTTGTTGCCACCGTTGACCAGCAACTAGCGACTATCATCTACCAAATATCAACCTACTCCTTCGTAATCGTCTCATCCAAATTGAGAATCACGCGTGCCACTGCGGTCCACGCGGCCCAGTCGGCTGCGCTAAAACCGGCGGGAATTTTGGACGCCAATTTCTGCTTGGCCTCGCTGTTGTTCGCCAATAGCACCCAGGGATCGGCGGCTTTGCTGTGGAACCGCTTCTCCTGGCGGGCGAGAAAGCTCTGAAGAATCGTTTGCTGTTGTTCGGTCGGATTGTGCGACAGACACCGCCGCACGGCATAGGTCAAACGCGCTGCATCGTTGCTGCCGCCATTGCTCAGGATTCGTAGCGCTAGAGCCCTCGCGCAATCGACGAACAACGGCTCATTGAGTGTCGTCAGCGCTTGCAGCGGCGTGTTGGAACGCGCTCGACGGACGCACGCGACTTCGCCCGTCGGTGCGTCAAACGTCTGCAGCATCGGGTAAGGAACGCTGCGGAAGCGAAACGTATACACCGCTCGCCGGTATCGATCGGGGCCGGTATCCGCGATCCAGCTTTTCACTCCAAAGCTCGCTGGAGGTACAAACAAGAATCCCGGCGCCGGCGGATGAACACTCGGCCCGCCGATCTTCGGGTTCAGCAGCCCGCTCGCCGACAGCGCGATATCGCGGACCACTTCCGCGTCCACCCGAAACCGCGGACCGCGAGCCAGCAACCGATTCGCCGGATCACGCTGCAGCAGTTCCGGCGTCACGCGACTCGATTGCCGATATGTGGCCGACTCGACGATCAACCGCTGGATGTGCTTAATACTCCAGTTGTGGTCCATAAATTCCACGGCAAGCCAATCCAATAGCTTCTGATCGGATGGCGGCTCTCCCTGCGTACCTAAATCTTCGGCGGTTGCCACAATGCCAGTGCCGAAATACGCTTGCCAGATCCGATTTACGATCGAACGGGCTGTCGTCGGTGATCGGCGATCGACCAGCCAGCGTGCGAAATCGAGCCGCGTCGGTGAATCCTCGGAGTTGTCCGCTCGCACGAGCGGATTCAGAAATGCCGGCACGCCCGGCTGCACTTCTTCCTTCGGCGCCAGGAAGTTGCCGCGTTCGAGCCGGTACGTCTTCCGCCGCTCATTTCGCTCGTGGAGAGCAAGCTGCGTCGTTCCTTGCGGATGGCTTTGCCACAACGCCTCGGTCCGCCGATTCTCTTCCTGCCATTCGGGCACCGTCGTGCGCCAATAGCTGAAGAGCTGCGCCGTTTGCTCGGCCGTTCGCTTGCTATCCGGCATCGCCAAAATAGCGCGAATGTTGGCCGGCAATGGGTCGGCCACCGCGTTTGCGTCCGCCGTTATCGAAAAGCGAAACCGACCCAGGTTGTTGTTCTGGTTATCGTCGCTGTTCCAGCCGCCGTGATTTTGCGCCAGCATGAACCGCAGCCGAACGCCGCCGGCCCCATCAAGCGGCTTGTCAAGCGTAAACACGGCTTTCCGCGGCACATTGCTGCGCCCGGGACCCACGTCGATGCCCCAAGCCGTCAATACGTTCCCGTCGTTCGCATACTCGATCGGCCCGGTCACCCGCCGCCGCCCACTACGGTCATCGAAAATCTTGTCCAACTCGCGCTCGGGTGGATTGACGTCCGCCGTCGCACTT
>DASZZA010000942.1:0-3263 GCA_035545135.1 Lacipirellulaceae bacterium
GACTGAGCGTGTCCGAAAGAACACTGGAGTTTGCGATCAGCCCACGATAAGCCGCAGCGCACCATTCCTATTGAACGGCCCGTGGATATAGACCCGGGGGCTTGCGCCCTGCGACGAATTCGGCAATGCAAATTGCCGGCCTCCCCAAAAAAACTCGGCAGATTTCGCATTCGCCGGCAGGTGCCGGATGCTTCGGCAACCCGTCGACCATCGGCGTTTGCACTCTAAACTGGTCGCTGCGCGACCAACCTCATTTGGATTTGCAATCCGATTCAGTGGGAGCCGAAGAATTATTCAAAAAATAATAGAGAATGCTTGCGGACTATGCCGGCGATGATAGAGTCAATGTTTGTGCTGCTGCCGATAGGTTCCCTAGGTTCTTTTCAGTTTTCACTGAGGAGTGGCTAATGATAACTAGAATGCGGCTGGCCTCGTCTTTTCATTTTGCACTTTCGGTTTTTTTGGTCGCCTTGATATGCGTGCCATCGCTTGTCCTGGCTACGCCTATTACATCTGGCCAGCTCGTCAACATTCGCGTGGGTGACGGCGTCGACCTACCCAACGGCTCAGGCTCGCAGGTCAGATTGGACGTATACGATGTGACGTACTCCGGCGGCGCGCCGGCAAGTGTTTCTCTCTCCCAGACGATTGTGTTGCCAAGCGCCACGAACGCCAGCGGAATGTCTCCTCCTGCATCAGGTAATCGATGGCTTGTTCAAGGCGGAACGGCTGCGGGCGAAGGTGGACTGACTTTGTCCAGCGATGGCAACTACATGGCCCTCGTGGGCTACAACACCTGCTACGCCGGTACGACGGGCGCTGGCGCCACCTGCCAGACGAACGGTACGGGCGGAACTGGAAATACGGGTCAACGCGTTGTCGGCGTTCTCAACCTGGGCACCGGTACAGTTGATACGAGCACGGATTTTACTGTTGGCACAAGCAGCGCGATCCGTAATGCGTTCACGACCGACGGCACTAACATTTGGACGGCTACAAGCGCCTCGGGCGTTCGCTATACAACCCTTGGCTCTGCGACGTCGACGGCGCTAACCGGCACAGGAAATGAACGGCGCGAATATGTTTACAACGGTCAATTGTACACGTCTCGCATGTCGGGCACGATTGATGGAGTCGCCACCGTTGGAACGGGCACACCTTCATCCGGGACGCAGACCGTGACATTGCTCCCGGGTCTGCCGACGTCGACGAACTCGATCTACGATTACTACTTCGCCGATGCCAATACGCTTTACATGGTCGATGACCGGAATTCGACGAGCGGCGGCTTAGAGAAATGGACGTTCAATGGCAGCACGTGGACCCAGGTTTACAATTTGCCGGCCGCTGGAACCACCGGTCTTAAGTCGCTAGCCGGATTCACTGATTCGGCCGGGAATGTCGTATTGTTTGCCGCGAGTGTTGGTACAAACGCCAACATACTTTACGGTTACGGTGACACACTTAGCAACACGAATGTCGCTAATGTGGTCGCAAACCAACTGGTCGACTCGAGTACTGCATTCGGCGGCGCGACCAACACCTGGAATCTCCGTGGCGTGGCAATCGCTCCTGGCACGGTAATCGTTCCCGAGCCATCGACGGCTGTCCTGATGCCCATCGCAGCGGTGGCATTGCTTTCGAGACGCCGCGCGAAAATGGTGCCAGAACTATTTTCGTGATAACGTCGAGTATTTATCACGTCACATGAACCGGCAGCGCCACGACCGCTCCGCCGGATCAGATGACAAATTCAATTGCTTGCGGTGGTCGCCGGCTTTTGGAAAATGATCAGCCGGTCGCGAGCGACAAGTTGGTAGTTCGTGGCCATGGACCCACCGCGACTGATTTCTTGCCAGTCGACAGGCATTCTCTTCTCGTGCCCACCCCCGTTAGAAAGGGGGCGGGAGATGAAGATTCTTGCTGACGATGCCGGCGAGATGCCGCCCACGTGAGCGATCGCGTCCAGTACAGTTTCGTTCCCAGTGATCGGGAACTTCTGAACGGTATCGCCCGAATTGCCGCCGCGCGAGATCACGTAGTAGTTTTTACTATTGTATGCGAACACGTCCACGACGACGTGAGGAGTTGCAATGAACTTCAATAACCGGTTTTGGATCGCGACACGAGCTTGTTCGATCGTCAGCCCCGCCACATAAACCTGGCCATAAGCGGCCAAATTGATTCGCCCGTCCGGTCCGACACGGTGCTTTTCGGATTGCCCGACGGCCAACCTTCCCACGAACTCAACTGTGAGAACGTCCGGCGGTTCGATCACATAGGACGGCGGCGAACTTGGATAGGCCGGTCCGGCGGTCAGGAGTTGCAGAGTGTGTAGGTTCAGCGAATATCCAATCGAGACGCCAAGGACTAGCACGAGCAGGCTGCTCAGCCTGAAGCGAATTCGACGAATCCAATTCATGAACATGGTTGCCTCCAAACCGCAGACTCATTCGCCGAGGGCCGCCATTCTCACTGGCAAACGAGAAATGGGACAACGGCGCTTTTCGTGAATTCGGCGTCGCCCGGATCTATTTGTATCGCTGGCATACCCTTTAACCCGGCCACTACGTATAATGCCGGGTTCTCCTACCCGCCGGATTTGCCGTCTGGCAATTCCGCAATTCTCGCCTCGATTTATCGCCCTATGCGCCGCACCGACGTTCGCAATATCGCCATCATCGCCCACGTCGATCATGGGAAGACGACGCTGGTCGATTGTCTGCTGCGCCAGAGCGGCGAGTTTCGCGCGTCGCAGCTCGTGGGCGACTGCATCCTCGATTCGAACGACCTGGAACGCGAACGCGGGATCACGATCCTGGCCAAGAATATTGCGCTGCATTACAAGGGCGTGAAGATCAACCTTATCGATACGCCGGGCCACGCCGACTTCGGCGGCGAAGTGGAGCGCGTCCTGCGGATGGCCGACGGGGCCCTTGTTCTGATCGATGCGGCCGAGGGGCCCATGCCGCAAACGCGATACGTGCTCGCCAAGGCGCTCGAAAGCCGGCTGCAACCAATCGTGGTCGTAAACAAGATCGATCGACCGGATGCGCGGGCGCACGAAGTGCTCGATGAGGCCTTTGAGCTTTTGATGGACCTCGGCGGCGAACACGTCCTCAGCGATTTTCCGCACATCTTTGCCACCAGCAAGCTCGGCTACGCTACTGAGGACCCCGACAAACCCGGCGAGTCGATGCAGCCATTGTTCGATATGATGCTGGCCGCCATTCCCGGTCCCGAGATTGATCCCGATGCGCCGC
>DASZZA010000943.1:0-9038 GCA_035545135.1 Lacipirellulaceae bacterium
GCCTGTGAAATGGCGAATGAGATCGGCAGCGTCGGTCCGGTCACCAACGGAGCTTTTCAAGCCGCGATTCGTGCTCGCCGCCGAATCGCCAGTGAGACGTCGCTTTACCGACATCGCGTGAGTATCCCCAGCGTCGCAATCGCCGATTTTGCCTCGCGGATCTTCGAACAGTTTGATGACAAGCGCGTACTCGTGATCGGCGCCGGCAAGATGGCACAAGAAACACTTCAGTATCTGGCCGACGCCGGCGCCAAGCAAATCGTGGTGCTAAACCGAAACACGGAGCGCGCCCAGTCGCTTGCCGAGCAGTGGAACGGTCAGGCCGCCCCATGGGCCGAATTGAACGAACAGCTCGTCGCCGCCGATATCGTGGTCAGCACCACAGGAGCCGATCGGCCCGTGGTTACGCTCTACGACTATCGCGAACACATTGGCCGCCGCCGTCATCAACGCCCACTGTTTGTGCTCGACCTCGCAATGCCGCGAGATTTCGAGCCAGAAATCGGCAACGAGCTTGGCATGTACTTGTACGGCATCGACGATTTGACAGAAGCATGTGCCAGGAATCGACAAGCGCGGGCCGATGCCCTACCGTCCGCCGAATTGATTATCGAGGACGAAGTCCGCTCATTCCTCGCGGAGACGCGCCACCGGGCTTCTGCGCCGGTGATCGCTCAATTTCGCCGCAGCTTGGAAGCCGTCCAAGCCGCTGAACTGGAACGGCTATATGGCCGACTGCCGGAACTCGGCGACCGCTCGCGGCGAGAAATTCGCCAATTTGCCGATCGGCTTGTAGCCAAAATGCTTCACCCGCCCCTTGAATCGCTGCGCCATGAATCTCGCAACGGGTCGCCGCACGGATTGGTCGAAGCGCTGCAGCGGTTGTTTCAACTTAAAGAGAACGATGATTAAGGGGTAACACGCGTCAAATCAACGAAACGATCATTCCTCATCTTCATCTTCATATTCATACTCGTACTCGTCGTCCTCTTCCTCTTCCAGCTCATCATCGAGATCATCATCGTCCTCGTCGAGATTCTCATCATCCTCTAGCTCTTCATCTTCGAGCTCGTCGTCCTCAACTTCTTCCCACTCATCGTCGTCGAAGTCATCATCCTCGTCAAAATCTTCGTCTTCGTCGTCGTCGTAATCCTCGTCGTCAAAGTCCTCGTCCTCAACTTCTTCGTCGTCGTCCTCCTCGATTTCTTCGTCGTCGTCGTCGTACTCTTCGTCCTCGTAGTCCTCGTCCTCTTCGTCGTTCTCGAGGCCGTCGTCATCTTCTCGCGCAGCAACCAGCGCGAGTTCCAGCATTGCCGCGGCGTGTAGTTCTTCCAGGCTCATCTTGGCGATCTCCAATTCTTCGTTCAGTAATTGTCTGGCCGCGATATGATGAACTAAGTGAGTAGGTGACTAAGTGAGAGGGTGCGCTGAGATCCTACTCACTAACTCACTTACCCACTTAATCACAAGTGCGCCAAACCGCAATCACAATCCTACCACAAAACTCAAAACACACAGCCTATGTATCATCGCCGCCGTCCGTCAAGACGACGCCGGACGGAGTAAAGTCCGGCGCCAAATCGGCAGTTTCCCGACTGGTGTGAGTGCTTCGCCTCAGCCGGACTGCCCAGGGTAGTTCATCCAGGCTGCACAGACCGAAGCTTTCCAGAAATCGCTTCGTCGTTCCATACTGAAGCGGTCGTCCCAATTCTTCCGAACGGCCAACGATACGCAAGAAATCCCTCTCGAGCAACTGCCGAAGAATATCGCCGCAAGCCACGCCACGTATCGCTTCCACCTCAGCCCGCAGCACGGGCTGCCGATATGCCACCACCACCAGTGTTTCCATGGCTGGAGCCGATAGGCGGACTTCGTGCTCCTTGATGGACTGCGGACGCAGCCACATGGCAAATTCGCGCCGAGTCCGCAATTGGTACCCCCCCGCTATCTGGGCCACCTGAAACGCACAATGACGATCGTCGTACCGAATCCGCAACGCATTTATTAACGTCCTGGCTTCGGTCCCGTCCGAAAGATTGGCTAACTGGGCCAATTTGCGTAGCGACAATGGTTCTCGGGCGACAAACAGCACCGCTTCCAGCCGGCTGCGTCGAGCAGACGCCCCCGCTGGCTGTGAGTCTACCCGAACCCGCCCAGACAACCAAAACATTGAATGGCGCGTTGATCGCCGGTCATAAACTCGCGCAGCAAGACCATGATCGCGGGTTGACCATCTCCCCGCCAGAGTGAAACGTCTCCATTGCTGACATAATCCGGTCATCATCGGTCCCAAGATGCGTGAAGCAGACAGATTGACCGACCGCTCAATGCAGCGACGCGTCGTTGCGTGCCGTTTTCCAGGCTTCGATCTTCGCAACGACCTGTTCCACTGCCGCCGCAGGTTCCGCGGCGACTGCCTCAAAGTGCTGCGTGAACGCATGCGAATCAGCGAGCACAGCACCGCAGCTGCAGCGGAACAGGTGGCCACTGCTTCCCCATGGAGCGACTTTCGGATCCGCCGCCCCTAATTGCTGTAACCGCGACAGGAGCGCCGGCACCCGATCGGCTGGCTCGGCCGACTGTTGCGCTGCTGCTGGCGGAGCTGGTGTCGCTTGGTTGGCCGTCGTCGATGCGGCCGGGGTTATCCCTGCGTCCGTCGTAGCATTCGCGGCAGGTACCGGAGAAAGCAACGACGCCCCAGGTGCCATACTCAGGGGCGGCGTGGCCGGTGCTGTCGTCGGCAATTGCGGTTTCGTATTCGCGAACGCCGGCGCAGTTCCGCGAGCATCCGCAACCCGCGGCGATGTTTCGTCTGGTTTCTGCCAGTTCTTCCACGCCGTGTCTGCCATGTCGATTACTTTCATTACGCCCGATTTCACTTGTTCGGCCGAAGGTCCGTACAGGTTCCAGCCCTTAACGACAATCACGCCGACTACGAACATCACTGTCACTCGATAGATAGTCTGAAACGAAGGCATAAACCGCCTCCTAGTGAAAACGTTCTGAAACCACAATAGGGAACTGCAGCAGAGTCCCGGGCGCGAATCATACTAGCCCCGATTTCCGGGCAGCAATGTCGATTTCGCCTATAGGGGTTGTTTGGCGTTTCTGGGTCACAACCAGAAACAGCGGTATCATTGAGTCATGACCGACGGGCCACTGGATCGCATCTATCTCGACCACAACGCTACGACTCCCGTTTTTCCGGAAGTCGTCGATGCTATGTGCGCCTGCTGGGGTGCACCATATTTGAACCCGGCTAGTCAACATGTATTCGGCCGCCGTGCTCGGCGTGTCCTCGAAGACTGCCGCGATCGCGTCGCCGATTTGCTCGGCGCCAACACCTCAGGCGCTAATGCCGATCGTGTGATCTTCACCAGTGGCGGCACCGAAGCCAACAATTTGGCTATCCGCGGCCTATTGGAGCGACCCGGGACGTTCTCGTCCCCGTCGTCCAGGCCACAATTCATCATCTCCGCAATCGAACACCCCAGCATTGCGGCGCTCGCCAACCAATTGTCCAACGTTGGGTGGCAAGTCGATCGCCTTAAGGTTGACGTCAACGGGGTAATCCGAATTGATGACCTGACCCGCCAGCTCCGGCCAGAAACTGGGCTCGTTGCCACTATGCTGGCCAACAACGAAACCGGCGTACTGCAACCGCTCGCTGAGCTGGCCGCTATTTGCAACGAGCGCGGCGTCCCGCTGCACACCGATGCCGCTCAGGCGATCGGTAAGGTACCCATAAGCTTTCAGAAGTGGGGAGTAGCGACCATGAGCATTGCCGCCCACAAATTCGGCGGCCCCCTCGGCATCGGCGCACTAGTTATCCGAGGCGATGTCCACATTTCGCCACTGCTTTTCGGCGGCTTTCAACAAGGCGGCACACGTCCAGGCACGGAGTCCGTCGCACTGGCGGTCGGGATGTGCCATGCCCTCGAAATATGGCAGGCAAAGCGCACCGAATTCGTCGACCGATTAAGACATCTTCGAGAGCGGTTTGAAAACACGATTCTGGTTGGATATCCAGAGGCCGTGATCATTGGCGACAAAGCCGAACGACTTCCGCACGTCTCCAACATCGCCTTTGTGGGTTTGGATCGTCAACGACTTTTCCTCGCACTTGATCAGGTCGGCATCGCCTGCTCGACCGGCTCGGCCTGCGCAAGCGGCTCCAGCGAACCGTCGCCCGTGCACATCGCAATGGGCTGCGAGGCGGGCGTAATTTTGAGTGCGCTGCGATTTAGCTTCGGCGTCGATACGACGGCCGAGCACGGCGACGACGCCGCCCGTCGCATCCTCCGCGTCTGCAACGACTTGCGTCGCCAAAATCATGCCTGAAATTCGCTCGCCGAGGCTCCCTTTCGAACGCCAAATCGGTTAAAATTTGAGCTTACATTTTCAGGGTGTCAGAAATAACTGCCAGCGGCTTGATCGCTTCGGCGACCAAGTCATCGCTGTGTGATCTGGCACACTCTCTCTGTCGTCCAATTTAACCGTCAAAAAAATCGCGGACGGAGCCGTCGTGATCGATCAATTGAGCGAGATTCCGCTGCTCGGTCGAGTACTTGCGCCGCTTTATGCCTCAAATGAATCGAGCTCTCCACGACGGGCCTCGCTGGGTTTTGTGGCTGGCGCGGAAAACCGTCTCGTTGCTGCTGCGCTTAACCAATGGATGCAACTTGCGGCCGATGGAAATGAAGCGACGTCTATTCGCCCCATCGCTCCGAAACTGCTTGTACTGTTTGGCCCCAACGGAACGGGGAAAACTCACCTAGCGCTTGGCTTGGTTCGCTACTGGAATGACCGTCACCGCAACGAAACCGCAACGTATCTCACTGCGGCCGATTTTTATCGCCAGTATATCGACGCGATCAAGCAAAACGCGGTCGCCGATTTTCGTCGCGCGATCCGCGCTTATGACCTGCTGGCCGTCGACGACCTGCACGAGCTGCCATCCAAAGAACACATCTCGCAAGAAATACGGTTCACACTCGACGCCTATGAAGAAAGTGGCGGCCGCCTGATCGTCACATCCCGCCGGGCCGCCACGATGCTCGCGAATATCACACCCGACGTCCGAAGTCGGCTAGCGTCGGGGCTGGTACTTCAACTTGCCCCGCCCGGCAATGCCGCGCGAGTACGAATTATCCGCCGAGCATCCGAATCTATGGGGCACGCTCTTCCAGACGAAGCCACCGATGCTCTGGCCCGAAATGTGACTGGCACGGCCAACGATCTGTTTGGTGCCGTGTTCGCGTATTGTGCCGCTTCGACGGACCGGACACATGGCGATGCAAGCGCCGCAGGTCTCTGGTTGGCGGGTCGCACTGCGCAGCAGCTTAAGTTACGCGACATCCTCGCCGCCGTCGCCCGATATTTCGGCTTGCCACAAGCCCAGCTCAAAAGTCATTCTCGTCGACAATCAATCGTCGTCGCCCGCTCGATTGCAGTATACCTGGCACGCGAATTGGCTGGTGCTAGCTATGAACAAATCGGCCGCGCGCTCGGCGGCCGCGATCATACCACGATCATCCACAATTATCGAAAAGTCGAACGCGCACGTGCCAACGACCCGACCGTTCAAGAGGCGCTCGACGAACTCCGCTACACTCTTCGCAGGCGCTGAAACCGCGTGTGGAAATCACGTCGAATGTCTGTCGAATTCCGAACCTAGTTTTTGCTAGTAAACGCTGCCAAGGATTCGCGATTAAAGGCGGGCCGAATCGCCAACAGTAGACCGACGCATCACCAACAAACAGCAAACAAGTTTTTCACAACTACATCCTCATCTCAATTGCAAATGACCAAACGGCTTTAGTAACACGCACAAACCTGCTCGACATCTTGAATGCCTACAATACAACTACTACATAAATTTAAACAAACTCTTTTAACCGATCCGATAGGATCGGTGGCCAAGAGTCCCATGCTCCTCACACCGACGCTTTGAACGCGTTCGAAAGGACTTCATCGGCGATGAAAATCACATGCAATCGAGAGAAGATGCTCCACGCGTTCCAAACCGTGGCCGCAATCGCTCCGGCCCGTAGCCCCAAGCCAATTTTGCAAAACGTCAAGCTAGAAGTGGCCAAGGATAAATCAACTCTCATGGCCACCGACTTGGAAGTCGGTATCCGCTACGAAGTCAGCGGCGTCGAAACCGACGCCCCCGGCGCCGCCGTGCTGCCAGTGGGCCGCTTTGGATCCATCCTGCGCGAAAGTGCCGATGCCACGTTCCGCATCGAATCAGGCGGCGATGGCACGACGATCCGCGGTGAGCGTAGCCAATTCAAGCTCCCCTCGGAAAATCCGCAAGACTTTCCACCGATTGCGGAATTCGGCGAATCGAGCTATTACGAGCTTTCCGCGCGACTGTTCCGCGAATTGATCCGCCGCACGATCTTCGCCACCGACAACGAGAGCAGCCGCTACGCCCTCGGCGGCGTAAAATTGGAGTGGAAAGACAACCTTCTCACGGCCGTCGGCACCGACGGACGCCGCCTTGCGAAAATGGAAGGACCGGTCCAATCGGTCGGTCAGCCGGCGCCCTTCGGCGACGTGACGGTCGTGCCCACCCGAGCGATGCAGCTCCTGGAACGAGCCCTCGCCGAGGACGGCAGCGAAGTTCAACTCGCCGTTCGGCAGAACGACATCCTTGTCAAAAATCCGCGGGCCGTGATTTACTCACGGTTGCTGGAAGGCCGCTACCCAAAATGGCGCGATGTTTTCCCGCAACGGCCGAATGCCGTGAAGATTGATCTCACCGTCGGGCCGTTGTACTCGGCCGTGCGGCAAGCGGCGATCGTTACCAGTGAAGAGAGCCGCGGCATCGATTTCACGTTCGGCGAGGGCAGCCTCGTGCTGGCCGGCCAAACGGCCGAAGTGGGCCAGTCGCGCATCGAGCTGCCGATCGCTTACGGCGGCCAGTCGATTTCGATCACGCTCGACCCGCGCTTCGTCAATGATTTTTTGAAAGTGCTAGAGCCCGAAAAAACGTTAACCATCGACCTGCAAGACAGCGATGCAGCAGCCGTCTGCACAACCGACGACGGCTACGGCTACGTGATCATGCCCCTAGCCCGCGACCGCTAATTCCTCCCTATTCCTCTGGGAGAGGTTCGTGGGGATGAGCGTGTATTGGGATCGCTTATGCCTCGTGTGTCACTGCTGGCTTCCCAGCAATGCAAACCGGACTACTCACCAACCGACATCAACCTGATTGAAATGCAAACCGCCGAACACATCGCCGCCGATTTTCACGCCCGCCGCGATCGCGAGCAGCGCCGGCACCACGCGCGCAAACCCAAGCGAGTTGCCGATGTCCTGTCGCAATTGATCACCACCCGTGGCTACGGCCGCATCCAGTCCGACGCCAACCTCGCCTTTGCCTGGCAGCAAGCGGCCGGCCCAACAATCGCCAAATACACCCGCGCCGGCCGCCTCCGCCGCGGCATCCTGGATGTCACCGCCGGCAATTCCATCATCGTCCAGGAACTAACGTTTAAAAAAAGGCAAATTCTCGCTCAACTACAAACTCAATTGCCGGATGCCGCCATCCGCGACATCCGCTTTCGCATCGGAAACATCGGATAAGCGAACAATCAATTAACCACAGAGGTCACAGAGAACACAGAGCCGGATATTGATATGCGATTGCTAATTCGTCATTAGATATTGGTCGTCATGGAGATGGCCTATTACAAATTACAAATTTGCAACGACAAATTCTTCCTCTTGGTCCTCCGTGCCCTCTGTGGTGAATCAGATCCCCGAGGGCTCAATCAGACACATGGCGAACGATAACGAAAACGAACAAGAACAACCGAGCATTCCACCCCGCGACGGCAAAGGCTACTCCGCCGCCGACCTCGAGCACCTGAGCGACCTCGAGCACGTCCGCGAACGGCCCGCCATGTACATTGGCGACACCACGGCCCGCGGCCTACATCACCTCGTCTACGAAGTCGTCGACAACTCGATCGACGAGGCGATGGCCGGTCACGCCACCGTCGTCAGCGTCACGATCAACGTCGACGGCTCGGTCACTGTCGAAGACGACGGCCGCGGCATCCCTGTCGAAAAGCACCCGCAGCTTTCAGAAGAAATTGGCCGCGATGTTTCCACGCTCGAAGGCGTGATGACCGTCCTCAAGTTCGGCGGCAAGTTCCAAAAAGGCGCGTACCAAACGTCTGGCGGCCTGCACGGCGTCGGCGTCACCGTGGTCAATTTCCTCTCCGAATGGTGCGAGGTCGAAGTCTGCCGCGACGGCTTCGTCTATCATCAGGAGTACGATCGCGGCGTCCCGAAAACCGATGTCCGCCGCGTCGGCCACACCACCAAGCGCGGCACGAAAACCACGTTCAAGCCCGATCCGCAAATCTTTCAAACCACGAAATTTGCATATGCGATCCTACAAAAGCGTATGCAGGAACTGGCGTTCCTCAACCAGGGCGTGCGCATCACCATCGCCGACGACCGCACCGGCGAAAAGGAATCCTACCAGTACGACAACGGCCTCGTGCAGTACATCCAACACCTTAACCGCGCAAGCGAACCGGTCCACGCCGATGTGCTGTACGTCAAAGGCGAAGAAGAAGGCGTCACCGTCGAAGTCGCCATGCAGTACTCTTCGGAGTACACCGAAAACGTTCATTCTTACGTCAACAACATCAATACGACCGAAGGCGGCACGCACCTCTCCGGCTTCCGCACCGCCCTCACCCGCTCGATCAACAAGTACGGCAAAGACAGCGGCCTTTTCAAAGACCTCATTCCCACGGGCGAAGACTTTCGCGAAGGACTTACCGCCGTCATCAGTTGCCGCGTGCCCCATCCGCAGTTCGAAGGCCAAACCAAAACGAAGCTCGGCAACGGCGAAGTCGAAGGCATCGTCAACAGCCTCTTCGGCGAATACCTGACCAAGTTCCTCGAAGAAAATCCCAAAGCGGCCAAAGCGATCGGCAACAAAGGCCTGCTGGCCGCCGAGGCCCGCGTCGCCGCACGCAAGCAAAAAGAGCTGATTCGCGAACGCAAAG